>CAYMLN010000435.1:0-2912 GCA_964391045.1 uncultured Saprospiraceae bacterium | reverse complement strand
AATAACGCCGCCGATACGATACGTCTACAGGATAAGCTAAGGGGCCTGCGGTTTTCATTTGCCAATCCGCGCCACATCCTCGACGACGGTTTCTCGGTTTGGATGACCGGACAGAATGGGGTGTTGCGGTATCGATACGGTCCGGACAGCCTTGTCGCGTATACGATCAACGAAGGGTTAGCCCACAGTTTCACCTTCGCCCTCGCACAGGATGCCGGCGGACAGGTGTGGGTATCCAGCCTGGGGGGCATCGATGTCTATGAGCCGGAGGCGGACCGGTTCGAGCCCGTTTACCGCATGTCAGGCCTAACCTACATGGATGCGTTCGGCAGCGCAGCGTCATCTCCCGACAGTACACTGATTTTCCTTTTCGGCAACCGGGTCGTGGCGATCGAACCGGAGGCCGCCCGTCAGGTCCGGCCTCCCCCAGGGGGCCTGCAGGTGCAAGAGATCCAGGTGAATGCACGCGCGGTGGATTGGCGTGATCCCGATGCGCTCCAGGACCTCGCCCATGACGAGAACAAGCTGACTTTTCGGTTCGACTTGCCCCTTTTCAATGACATGAGGCGTTATACGTTCCGCTACAGGATCAATAGCGGAGAGTGGATCGACCAGGCGCAAAGGAACGAGATCGTGCTGCACGGCTTGTCCAGCGGCCGGTATGTCCTCGATATCCAGGGCGTGGCCGGCGCAAATGGTCCCCCTACGGACGTGTTGTCTGTTCCCTTCCGGATTCGCCCACCCTTTTGGGGAACGTGGTGGTTCCTCGGCGGGTTGGTCGCTGCGGGATTCCTGGTGACGTCATGGTATTATCGCCGGCGGCTCGAGAAGGTGCGTCGCGAAAGTGAACTGGCCCGGCAGATCGCCGAACTGGAGGCTAAGGCGCTTCGTGCACAGATGAATCCGCACTTCGTCTTCAATGCCCTCAATGCCATCCAGGAATGCATCGTGACCAAGCGTATCGACGAGGCCTATGATTACTTGTCACGTTTCTCGAAGTTGCTGCGGGCCGTGCTCGAGCAGTCCGACCTGACCGATGTGTCACTCCAGGAAGAACTCGAGGTGCTGAGCCTGTATGTCTCCCTCGAGCGGCTGCGGTTTAAGGATGACATGACGATCGTGGTCGAGGTAGACGAAGCATTGGACACCGAATTCATCCGGATCCCGCCGATGCTCATCCAGCCCCACCTGGAGAACGCCATCTGGCACGGCCTGCGGCACAGCCATGTCCCCAAGCGGCTCCAGCTCTCGGTCCGTGAACGGGCGGAAGGGTATCTGGATGTCGTGGTGATGGACAACGGCATCGGTCGCGCTCGTTCCCAGGCCCTTCGCGCGCAGCAGCTCGGTTCGGCTGCACATCGATCCAAGGGAAGTGCGCTTTCCGCAGATCGATTGGCCCTCCTGAGAAAGAACTACCCGTTCACCGACATGAAGATCCAAGACCAGTTCGACGACGCCGGTGAAGCCTGCGGCACGACTGTCGAGCTTCGAATCCCCATGCTTCCACACACCGCATAGATCCATGTCCAGACCATGACCCGCATCCTGATCCTCGACGATGAAGCGGCCGCCGGCAATATCCTGGCGCACCTCATTCGCAAGTACCTGCCTGACGAACCGGGGCTGTGCATCGAGCAGGATCCCGCGAAGGCGCTCGAGCTCCTCCCGGCATTCAGGCCGGACCTGATCATGCTGGACATCGAGATGCCGGGGATGAACGGTTTCGATTTCCTCAACCGGGCCGGCGACGCTGACTTTGACGTCATCTTCACCACGGCTTACGACCAGTATGCTATCAAGGCGATTCGATTCAGTGCCCTCGACTACCTGCTCAAGCCCATCGACCTGCTCGACCTGCAGAATGCGCTCAACAGGCATATCGTGCGCCGCCGGGCCGGCCAGGCGTCCCGGCGCGACCTCATGCACAACCTGATCGCCAACGTCAGCAAGGGGGAAGAAGACTACAAGCTCGCCATTTCCACGTCCGAAGGCGTATCGTTTTGCCCGCCTGCGCAGATCATCCGTTGCGAGGGCGAAAGCAACTACACCCGGTTTTTCCTCCAGGACCAGCGTCCCCTGATGGTCGCCCACACCCTGAAGGAGTATGAATCCATCCTCGTCGACTACGGCTTCATCCGCATTCACAAGTCACACCTTGTCAACATGCGATACGTGACACGCGTGGACCGCGAAGGTTTCCTCTGGCTGCAAAACGGTGACAGCGTGCCGGTATCGCGGAGACGAAAGGAGGAGGTGATGCAGGTTCTGCGAAAGTGAGAAGCGAAAAGCTAATAGCGAAAAGCTAGAAACGAATCTCTGCGGTATAATCTGAGCCTCTGCGAGAAATGTGAAATATCCTCGCGAGAGCCATGAAGTTAGAGCAGTAAAAACCCCATCGTTGAGTCTTCATGCCCAGGCACTGATATAAAACAGATCGAGGTGGGAGAACACTAACGGGTATAGCCCCGTCGTTTTGGGCCTAAACACCTCACCCATGCGACTCATCCTTTTCCTGTTGATCCTGTGCGCCGGCCGGGTGGCCACGGCCCAGGCCGTCTTCGGCGTGCAGGCCGGGGCGAATTATTCCTTCATGGGCTATGCCGATGAGCAGGCCGCCATCGGGGCCCATGCCGGCCTCTTCGCCGAATGGACACTGGCGGGCAACGTCTTCCTGCGTCCCGGACTGCAATACTCGCGTAAGGGCACCCGGCTGGACGGATTCATTCAAGGCAATACGCTCGACTTCAAGTTGGATTATCTCACGGCGCCGATCCTACTGGGCTATCGGATCGGGGATCGATTCCATATCGATTTCGGACCCGCGGTGAGCTACCTGCTCAAGGGCCAGGTGGCCTCTGACGATCAGGACCTCGGCGGTGAGGAAGGTTTCGACGACTGGGACGTCGGCCTGC
>CAYMLN010000434.1:0-2912 GCA_964391045.1 uncultured Saprospiraceae bacterium | reverse complement strand
ATCTGGAAGGGCAGCGTCATCGTGAAGATGATGATGAAGAACAGCAGGTTGCGTCCGCGGAACCGCAACTTGGCGAGCGCGTACCCCGTCATGGCGCCGAAGATGAGCACGCCAAGCGTCGACAGGCCGGCGACGAACGTGCTGTTGATGAGCGCGCGCCAGATCGGGATCTTCTCGATCATTCCCGTGTAGTTGTCCAGCGTGAGCGCCGGGGGCAACCCGCCGGACTCCCCGATGTGGGCCTCCGGCGTGAGCGAGGCGGCGATCATCCAGTAGAATGGATAGATGAAGGACAGCGCGGCGATCGCCAGGATGAGGTAGCGAAGCAGTTGTGCGGGTTTCATCGGCCGGCGGTCATGCATCTTTTTCAATGACGGCTTTTTGCAGGGCCACCACGCCCATGATGAGCAACGCAAAGCAGAGGCCCAGCGTCGCGGAATAGCCCATGTGGTAATACCCGAAGGCCTGCTTGTAGATGTAGAGCATGGCGGACAGCGTGCTGTTGAGCGGCCCGCCATCGGTCATGATGTAGGGCTCGATAAAGAGGCTGAAGCCGCCGATCGTCGACAGGATGGCGACCATGAACAGGGTCGGGTTGATGGCCGGCAGGGTGATGTGCCTGAACTGCTGCCATGCCGTGGCGCCCTCGACCTCAGCCGCTTCATAATAGCTGCGCGGCACGGTCTGCAGGCCGACGAGGAAGAGGATGACATACAGGCCCACATTCTTCCAGGTGGCCATGATGGCGATGGACACGATGGCGATCGCCGGATCCGACAGCCATTCGACGCGCCCCAGGCCCACGCCGGTGAGGAGGCGGTTGAGTATGCCTGAATCGAGTCCGAAGAGTTGCTGCCACAGGATCGTGACGACCACGCCGGAGATGACAACGGGCATGAAGAAGGCTGCCCGGAAGAAACCGCGCAAGTAAAGCGGACGGTTGAGCACATAGGCCAGTGCCAGGGCGATGATCACCTGCAACGGGATGTGGATCGCAAGGAAGACCAGCGTGTTGCGCAAGGCGGTCCAGAAGAGCCTGTCCTGCAGGAGGTGGATGTAGTTGTCGAGTCCGATGAATTCCATCGGGGAGATGATGTTCCACTTGTGGAAGGTCAGTACGATGGAAAACACCACCGGAAACAGCACGAACAGCGCCAGGTGCAGCAGGTAGGGCGACACCAGCAGGTAGGGGGCCGTTCGTTTTCGCGAAAAGGAACTTCGCCTGCGGGAGGTCATATGCTGCTGCTCGGGTTGACGATGGGTCTGCACGATGGATCAGGGTGTGGCGCGCAGGAGTACGTTGACGGCTTCTTCGGCATCGGCGATGGCCTGCTCAGGGGTCTTTCGGCCATAAAGCACACAGGCTTCGTAGGCTTGCGAAAGGATGTCGAAAACCTCGATCATGACTTCGCAATTGTCGGCACCCTTGACATGCCGGGCCTGGGCGGCAAACGCCTCCATGCGCGGATTGGCCGCGAAGAACGGCCCAAAGGCGGGCAGCGAATCGATTCCGGCACGACGTGGCAACTGGCGCGTCATCTCCAGGAATTTCAGGTCGCCGGCCTCGTCGATCATGGTCTTGATGAATTCAAACGCGCGCTGCGGATCGCGACACGTGTTGAAGATGACGATGTTTTTCGGGTCGCAGTACGTGTACACCGGACCTGCATGGTCGTCCGGCACGGGCATGGGCGCAAAAGCGTAGTCGAAGCCCGGCCGGGCAAACTTGTCGAGGTATTCGATCTCCCAGGGACCGGTCCACTTGGTAGCATATTTCTCCGCGACAAAGAGGTCCTGCGCGGCCGACTCGACCTGGCGGGAGAAATAGTTCTCCTTGTAGAGTTCGGCGAGGAACCTGAACACCCCGATGGCGTATTCGTTGTTGAAGGCCGCACGTCCGTCCCGGATCAGCGGCATGCCGCCCGAGGCGGCGAGGTAGAGCGGATAAAAATTGAACAGCCGCTGGTACCAGGCCAGCTTGACGGACGTGTTGCCGAACCATTGATCCACGTAGCCGTCCCCGTCCGTGTCCCGTCGGAATTCGCGAGCGGCCTGGAGATAGCCGGAATAGGTCGGGGGAAACGTATCCATGCCCAGCTCCGTGAGCAGGCGCTTATTGTAAATGGTCATGATGGGATTCATCTTCCAGGGGATCTGGTAGATGTGGCCGTCGGTGGACGTCACTTCCCGAACGGTGGCCGAATCGCAGCGGCTGTGGAGAAACTCGAGGAACCCGTCCAGGGTATCGAGCGGCACAAGGATCCCGGACCGGCTGTAGAATTCCACAAGCCCCTGCCAGATATTGGAGTAGATGTCCGGCGTCGTACCCGCGACCACCGCTGCGAGCAGGATCTCCTCGCTCGATTGTCCCTCGGGGATGGGTTGGAAACGGATGCGTTGGTCCGCATGCTGCGCATGCCAGCGCGCGACGGCCCATTCGGCAAACTGGATCTCGCCGCGGTTGTTACTCGACCAGTAGGTTAGTGTTTCCGTTCCCGTGGCCTGGTCCTGTCGGTTGCAGGCCCAAAGGAGTCCCACGGCCGCAAGGAACGCGGCGGCGCATCGGGTCTTCCGGAAAGGGCCGTTAAACAGGGTGTGGATCATGCGCGTAGCGGCGGAATGGCCAATGAAAATAGGCAAGCATTGCCATTCCGGAAGCGGACATCCTTTCAAGTATGATCATTTTGCGGGAAAGTACAGTTCCGCCATGTCTTGGGGCGGGAACTTCATCCGAAAGATCATCAGGTCACCGGAAGGTATCACGTCATCAACGCATTTGACCATGAAACCCTATCGCATTGGTATCATCGGGTACGGCGGCTTTGGCCGTTTCCTGCATCAATCCTGGCGGGCCCTGCCCGACGTCACGGTCACCGCGATCGCAGATGTCCGGCCGCCCAGCCAGGAAGGCC
>CAYMLN010000433.1:0-2915 GCA_964391045.1 uncultured Saprospiraceae bacterium | reverse complement strand
ACCAGCGCGACGATGCTGCGGCCGTTGAGGCCGATCTTCCGCATGGAGACATCGAACATACTTACGGCGCGGGCCATGTAGCCGACCTCCTCGAGGATGCCGATGATGAGGAACAGGATCGCGATCTGGGGTATGAACACGAGGATACCGGTAAGCCCGGCGAGGAGGCCGTCCGCGACCAGGTCTTCGAGCCAGCCGTCCGGCATGAACCCGCGGAATCCTTCGGTGAGCCGACCCATTGCCGCCTCGATGAAATCCATGGGTACGGTCGCCCAGGAAAAGATGGCCTGGAAGACGAGCAGCATGACCAGGAAAAAGATCACGGCGCCCAGGACGGGATGCATGATCCATCTATCGATGCGGTCGGTCAACCGGATACCGGCGCCGCCCTTTTCGAGCCGGAGCGCCTGGCGTATGACCGGGGTAAACCGGCTGTACCGGGACAGCGTCTCGCTGATCTGGGCCTGGATCCCTTGAAACCCAGCCGAGGCTTTCTCGCCGAGGACCCGGTTGCGCTGGTCGTCCTCCAGATGCTCGAGCCAGTCGGCATGGTGAGCCAATTGCAACAGGGCGTAATCCGTGGCGTCCGGCATGACCGGCCGGATGCGGTCGGCGAGCGCCCGCTCTTCAGCGGTGAGCTTGTAGTACGCCGGTGGACGACTCGTCTTTCCGGATGTGCTTTCCCCGATCTGGCGGATGAGTTCGGGCAGGCCCATCCCCGTCTTGCCTGACATCAACACGACCGGAAGGCCGAGATGCTCTTCCAGTTTTCGGGGTTGAACCGTCACACCCGGCATGTCGGCCATATTGAGCGCCAGGATCACCGGATACCCGAGGTCGATGATCTGGGTGAGGAACAGCAACTGTTTCTCGAGTTGGCTGAGGTCGGCGACGTACACGACGAGGTCCGGCTTCCGGGAATCGGAGAGGAATTGCCGGACGACGATCCGTTCGTCTTTCGACGTGGGATACATGCTGTATGCGCCGGGAAGGTCAAGTACGGTGGCCTTCTCGCCCCCAGGCAGCGACATGGTCCCGGTCTTGCGGTCGACCGTCACGCCGGGGTAGTTGCCGACGCGCTGGCTAAGGCCCGTAAGCAGGTTAAAAAGCGTGGACTTCCCGGCATTCGGATTGCCCGCCAGGATGATGAATCGTTCGTCGTGCGGAAGCTTGCTCATGCCTCCAGCGCGATAAGGATCGTTCGGGCCTCGTCTTTTCGCAATGCGATCTTGAACCGTCCGTTTACACGATAAATGAGCGTGTAGCCCAGCGCGTTGCGGCTGACGAGCTCGATGCGGGCCTCAGGCAGCACACCCATGGCCATGAGCTTGCCCGCGATGACCATGTCCTCGAAGCGGGCAATGATGCCCGCCTGACCGGGCCGCATCTGGTCGGCCGGTTTTCCACCCGGGGCCGTCGAATTCATCATCTCGCGGCGAAGATAGGCACGGCGCGATTAATACCTTTGGCGAACAAAGCCAAGCGCCGGAAATGTTCAAGGTATATCTCGAATTGGGTTTTGACCATATCCTCGACTGGAACGGATACGACCATATCCTCTTCCTGGTGGCCCTGTGCGCCATCTTCAGCGTCAAGGATTGGCGCCGGGTGCTCATCCTGGTGACCGCCTTCACCCTGGGCCACAGCTTGACCCTGGCCCTGTCCGCCCTGGACCTGGTCACGCTGCCCGCGAAGCTGATCGAAGTGCTGATCCCGGTCACGATCCTGGTCACCGCATTGCAGAACCTCGTCATCAAACCGGAACAAAAGGCCTCCTGGTGGGCGCATTACGCCATGGCGCTCGGCTTCGGCTTCATTCACGGGATGGGGTTCTCCAATTATTTCAAGTCCCTGCTGGGCCGGGAAACCAGTATCGTCATGCCGTTGTTCTCTTTTAACCTGGGCGTGGAGATAGGGCAATTGATCATCGTCGCCGCGGGATTGATCGTCAATTTCGTGATCGTCCGCACGGCAGGCCTGAAGCAGCACTATTGGACGATCGCCCTCAGCCTGTTGGCCGCGATCCTGTCGATCCGGATGATCATCGAACGCCTGTAGACCATGCATGTCTTCGCCGGGTTCCTCTTCTTACTAATCTCCACGGCCATTCCGTCGAGGCCTCACCCGATCCATGTATCGGTGAGCGATGTCAGCGTGTCCGCCACGCGCATCGAGTGGACGACCCGGATCTATACCGACGACCTCCTGCTCGGCGTATATGGCAAACACGTCTCTCCCGCACGCATCGGCGACATGGAGGACATCCGGCGCGACCTGCTGCGGTATCTCACCCGGCACATCAAGGCCGGGCCCGGCCAGGCGCCCGTCAAGTGGACGATCACCTCGATCGACCATGACTTGGAGGCCGTCTCCGTCACGCTCACCGCCGCTATCGACCCCGGCGTGTCCATGGATTGGATCGTGGGGAATTCGACACTGACCGATGTGTATGCCGACCAGAAGAACATCGTCAATATTTCACTGAACGGAAAGACGATGAACATGCTGTTCGAGAAAGGGGACAACCCAAGAACCCTCAAGCCTTGAGCGCTTCGCGCAAGGGGTCGTACTTTTAACCTGAACATGAACGACAAGACGATGTCTTCCGAATCCTTTATCCAGCAGATCCAGCAAGGCTATACGTTCAAGGGGCCCTCGATCATCCTCGGCACGGCCATCCACGAAGGCCAACCGCAACACGAGGCCTTCATCCGGCTTCCTCTCGCCACGTTCAACCGGCACGGCCTCATCGCCGGCGCCACGGGCACGGGGAAGACGAAAACCCTGCAGATCCTCGCCGAGCAGCTCAGCGCGAATGGCGTCCCGTCCCTGGTCATGGACATCAAGGGCGACCTCTCCGGCATCGCGGTTCCCGGTGAGGCCAACGCCAAGATCGCCGCACGGCACGAGCAGAT
>CAYMLN010000432.1:0-2932 GCA_964391045.1 uncultured Saprospiraceae bacterium | reverse complement strand
GGAACTGCTTGTACCGGTTCTTGATTTCCCGCACGTTGCCCATCAGGACATTGCACCCGCGGTTGATCAGGAGGATGTCCTCGCACATCTCTTCCACCTGTTCCATCCGGTGCGTGGAGAAGATGATCGTTACGCCCTGGTCGCGGAGCCGGTAGATCTCGTCCTGGATCATCTGCGCGTTGATCGGGTCGAGGCCGGAAAACGGCTCGTCGAGGATGAGGAGCTTCGGCTCGTGGACGATCGTGGCGACAAACTGGATCTTCTGCTGCATGCCCTTGGAGAGCTCCTCGACTTTCTTGTTCCACCATTCGAGCGCCTCGAAGCGGTGGAGCATGGCCTTGCACCGCGCGGCGGCATCGGCGGCCGACAGGCCCTTGAGCTGCGCGAGGTAGACGAGGTGCTCGCCGACCTTCATCTTCTTGTACAGGCCGCGCTCCTCGGGCAGGTAGCCCATCTGGCGGGGATGGTGCTTGGTCAGCGGCTGGTCCATGAAGTAGACCTGCCCGCTGTCCGGCGCAGTGATCGTCGTGATGATCCGGATCGTGGAGGTCTTGCCGGCGCCGTTGGGGCCGAGCATGCCGAAGATCGTTCCCGGCGTGACCTCGAAGCTGATCCCGTCGACGGCCAGGTAATCCTGGTAACGCTTGGACACGTTGTCGAGTCGGAGGATGGACATGGGTGGTGGGATGTAGAATTCGGGGCGGAAAATAGGGGATTCGCGCTAAAGCGGTGCAAGCTTCACCCGGAGCCCGTCCAGGGCCGGCGTCACCTTGAGCTGGCAGGAGAGCCGGGACCGGTCACTCGTGTGGTGGAGCTGGTCCAGCATGTCCTCCTCGTCGTCGGAGCGGATGCCCGTGTCATGGTCGCTGAGCACGTACACATGGCAACTGCCGCACAGGGCCATGCCGCCGCAGATGCCCTCGACCGGCAGGCCGCTGGCCTTGCACACCTCCATGACGTTGAGACCCATGTCCCCGGGGACGTCGATCGGGTGCACCGCGCCGTCGCGGTCTTCGATGTCGAGATGGACCATCATGGTTGGCATGGCATCGTTCATGAGGCGGCAAAAATAAGATTTAACAAGCAGCTTGCGGGCAATTAAGGTCGTGTAACGGGTAACGGTTAATGTGTAATGCACAGGGTTCTCGTGCCCGCACATTGCCTTCTCCAGGCCCGGGATCTCCTTGCGATTACACTTTACACATTTCACATTAAACAACTCATGTGTCGCAGCTGATGAATATCACCTTAAGTGCCCGGTTCTGATAAAGGCTCTTCACATTTCCCACAAAGGCACAGAGTACGGCCTTTCGACCTATCGGTGCCTCACACCCAAATGAACCTTTCGCCATTCACGGGCCTGCCGGAGATCGCAAACGGACAAAGTCACCCAGCACACGTTAGCGCTATGCCCTCTGCCCTATGCGCTCTGCCAAAAACGCATCCCCTTCATTCATAATTCTTCATTAGCAGCATTGCAGCTCAAAGATTCTTTATCCACTAATTCAATCGACCGAGTCCGCAAACGGCCAAAATTTCAATGGCCAGTCAAGCTCTCTATGCCCTCTGCCCTCTGCCAAAAACGCATGCCCTTCATACGCAATTCCTCGACCAAGGCCCTTGCGCCCCTTTCCCCGCCGGACTATCTTCGGACAGTTGATCCGCCCGCGCGATTATATCAGGGGCTTCGCCGCGGAAGGATCAATGTCCTTTTGGACACTCACCAGTTTTCGCGAAGCCCATGCTTTCCGGATGTATTTGGTACGGTTGGGATTTGCTGCTAATTGACGGCAATGCGTGGCAATATGCCATGCACAGCAAGAACATGTGGTTCAACGACCCGGTCAAGCGTAACCGAAGTCGTTATTCCAACGGCTTTATATTCCAGCGCGCAGCCGATTTAAAGGAAGAGGTAGTCGCAATTTGCGACCACATTGGTCTGCTTCAGCTTCAAGATCGGTCATCGAATTCCTTCACCAGATTGAAATCCTCCCCATGCTCTCCAAGACCTATGCGGCCGCCGTCTACGGCGTCGATGCCCGCACCATCGAAGTGGAAGTGACCGCCGGCGGCGAAGTGGCCCCGGGGTCCAACATGTACAACCTCGTCGGCCTGCCGGACAATGCCATCCGCGAGGGATGGCAACGGATGGAATCGGCGATCCGCAGCATCGGGTACCGCCTGCCGCGGGTCCGCCTCGTGGTCAACCTCGCGCCGGCCGACCTGCGGAAGGAAGGCGCGCTCTACGACCTGCCCATCGCCGTGGCGATCGCCGCCAGCGCCGGGATGATCCGCGGCGATCGCATCGAGAAATTCATGATGGTCGGTGAGCTCGCCCTTGACGGCACGCTGCGGCCATTGAAGGGCGTGTTGCCGATCGCCATCCGGGCCCAGCAGCAGGGCTTCGAAGGTCTCATCGTGCCCATGGCAAATGTGCGCGAAGCGTCGGTCGTCAGCGCGCTCAAGATCTACGGCGTCGAGACGCTTCGGGAGGTCTATGATTACTTCAACGGCGAGCATGAGCTCACGCCCTGCGACTACGACGCCAAGACCGCCTTCCGCGAGGCGCAGGTCGCGTATCCGTTCGACTTCGCCGACGTGATGGGGCAGCAAAACATCAAGCGGGCGCTGGAGATCGCCGCGGCCGGCGGGCACAACGTGATCCTGATCGGTCCGCCCGGCGCGGGCAAGACGATGCTCGCCAAGCGCATGCCCACGATCCTGCCGCCGCTCTCGCTGCAGGAAGCGCTTGAGACCACCAAGATCCACTCCGTCGCCGGCAAGCTCCCGGCGCAGTCCGCGCTCATCGGCACGCGTCCCTTCCGGTCGCCGCATCATACGATCAGCGATGTCGCGCTGGTCGGCGGTGGCTCGACGCCCTCGCCGGGGGAGATCTCGCTGGCACACAACGGCGTGCTGTTCCTCGACGAAC
>CAYMLN010000431.1:0-2941 GCA_964391045.1 uncultured Saprospiraceae bacterium | reverse complement strand
CGGAGACGCTTCAGCGGCGCTAGCACGGCTGTCGCTCCAACCGAGCGCCAGGAGCTGTGCATGCCGTCGACATCCTCCGGCGAGGTCTCTTCGCGCACGAGGATGACCTTCTCGCCGCGCTTTGCCCATTCGACCGCGTCATCCGACCTAAAGACGACGCGCCCTTTGGCGCCGCCCGGGCCGGCCGGCAAACCCTTCGCGATCGGCCTGGCCAGTTGTTCGGCCGCAGGGTCGATCATCGGGAGGAGCAACTCGACGAGTTGGTTGGGCGCGACACGGCGGATGGCCGTGGCGGCATCGATCAGCCGTTCCTTGTGCATTTCGGTGGCCATGCGCACGGCGGCGACGCCGTTGCGCTTGCCGACGCGGCATTGCAACATGTAGAGTGTCCCCTTCTCGATGGTGAACTCGATGTCCTGCATGTCGCGGTAGTGCTTTTCGAGTTTTTTCTGGTAGCCATAGAGCTCCTTGTACAGCGCGGGCATGAGCGACTCGAGCGTCGTCAGGTGTTCGCTTTGGGCGTTCTTGGAGTATTCATTGACCGGGGCAGGTGTACGGATGCCGGCGACCACGTCCTCGCCCTGGGCGTTGACGAGGTACTCGCCGTAGAACTGATTCTCGCCCGTCCCCGGATTGCGCGTGAAGGCGACGCCGGTGCAACTGTCATCGCCCATGTTGCCGAACACCATGGCCTGCACGTTGACTGCCGTGCCCCAATCGTCCGGGATCTTTTCGATGCGCCGGTACTCGACCGCGCGCTTGCCGTTCCAGCTGCTGAATACAGCGCCGATGCCGCCCCAGAGTTGTTGCCACGGATCGTCCGGGAATTCGTGTCCGAGCACCTTCAGGATCGTCTTCTTGTAATCGGCGACCAGCGCTTTCAGCTGATCAACGTTGAGCTCCGTGTCGCTTTTGTATCCGCTCTTGTGCTTGATAAGCTCAAGCTTCTCATCGAGCAGCTTGCGGATGCCCTTGCCGTGTTTCGCCTCGATGCCGTTGGCCTTCTCCATGACCACATCGGCGTACATCATGATGAGGCGCCGATAGGCGTCATAGACAAAGCGCGGATCGCCGCTGCGGGCGATCATCCCCTCGATGGTCTTCTCGTTGAGCCCGATATTGAGCACCGTCTCCATCATGCCGGGCATGCTGCGCCGGGCGCCGGAGCGGACGGACAGCAACAGCGGGTTTTTCGGATCACCGAACTTTTGCCCGGTCAGTTTTTCCACCTTGCCGAGCGCTTCCATGACCTGGACCTTGAGCTCTTTGGGGTAGGATTTGCGGTTGTCGTAATAGTAGGTACAGACTTCTGTCGTCACCGTGAACCCGGGCGGTACCGGAAGCCGCAAGTCGGGGTGGCCCGCCATTTCGGCGAGGTTGGCCCCCTTGCCGCCGAGGAGGTTCTTCATCGATTCATTGCCGTCGGCCTTGCCGCCGCCAAAGAAGTACACGTATTTGCCGGGCTTTGCGCGTTTTGCCATGATGTGTCAATTTTGCGCAGAGTTAAGGCGGACGGGGGATTTGCCCGAAAACAACGGTCAGGGCCGGGGGTGATTATCGTCATGCGCCGGAATGTCCGGGCGACCAAAACAGGTTCCTGAACAATGTGCCCGCCATCAGCCAAAGGCCCGTCATCAGGACCGTTCCCGACGCCGCGAAGACCGCGAAGGCGGGGCGCAGCCGAAGCATCATGGTGCTGAAGGGCGACTGGTCGGCGTCCATTTGCCAGCCGGCCTTGAGGACCCCGGCGACGACAAGACTGATCCAGAAAACAGGAAGCGCCGCATTGGCGAGCCAATAGCCGATGACATAGGATCGGTTGCGGCCTGCTTCCGGTCCCGCGATATCCGTGGCCATCGCGAGCAGCAGGAACGTGTTGATGCCGATGGTCGCCCCCATCGTATGTGCGACAGTCACGTGCGTGCCATGCGTGTAGACATTGATCGCCGGCACCGACATCGCCACGGCAAGGAGTAAGGTGAGGAAGACCCAGATGTCGGCCGCAAAAAGCAACCTGAAGGCCGGCCGGTGAAAATGCCGGCGCGCGGTGTCGACCGTCCCGCGCCACTGCCAGATGATGCGGCCAATAAGGACCAGTTCGGTCATACTGACCAGG
Source organism: uncultured Saprospiraceae bacterium (assembly GCA_964391045.1). Lineage (GTDB taxonomy): Bacteria > Bacteroidota > Bacteroidia > Chitinophagales > Saprospiraceae > Opimibacter. The sequence goes on along the minus strand of CAYMLN010000431.1, from coordinate 825 downwards.
TAACTCACATGCTTGATGTAGTCGTGCGTCGGCAGCGTATAGATGTGGTGGCCCCAGTTGAACATGAGGTTGAACAACCCGGTGAAATAGAGCGCGAAGGCGGTCGGGGTGCGGGCGACGCGTGCATCGCCGCCGATGCGCGTCATGAGGAAGAGCGATGAGCCGTAGATCAGTTGGTTCCATGCACCCACCATCGATCCGTATGATTTCCACTGGATGGTCATGTCGCCGACGACATGGCTGCGGAAATACGGGATCAGCCACAGATAGGACTCGATGAAGGTCAGCAGGAAGAAGACCGCGCCGGTGATCCACATCCAGACATAGACCGGTTGCCCGCGCCATATGCGTATTGACCCCAGCACGTTGGCCAGGAAGGCCAGCCAACCGGCAAGGATCGGGAGGCCGAGGAACGGCGGGAACTCCCAGTATTCGCGGCCGCCGAACACGCCGACGGTATAGGACACCAGGATTGCGGCGATGGCACCGGCAAATAAGAACCATTGCACGCGGACGAGCAACGGAAACCGCAAGACCCGGCCGGTGTGTGCCTGGAGATAAGTCAGCACGATACCGGTTGCGCCGAGGAGGATCCAGAATACAACGGAAGAGACGTGCAGTGGCCGGACCCGATCGAAGGACAGGGTGCCCTTGAACAGCCCCTCGAAAACATACTGGAGGCCGCCGAGGACGCCGAAGGCCGTTCCTGCTATGAGCAATATGAGGGCCGTGAGCAGGAAGGGTCGTCCCGGCGCCGGAAGGACGGGATCAGGGTTGGGCGATGGTGCCATCGGGATGGATCTTGAAGGTCCGGGGATCGGCCTT
>CAYMLN010000430.1:0-2950 GCA_964391045.1 uncultured Saprospiraceae bacterium | reverse complement strand
ACAACTGGTCACGCATGCGGTAAAAGAGCGCCTCGAACTGTTCGTTGGTCATCTCGCCTCTATCGACGCGGCCATGCGGCATTTGTTACACCGGGCCGAAAAAAATTGGGTTGGGGGCGTTATTCCCGAAACGTCAGGTCCGCGCAAGGGTCTGGTCGAACCGGTGCAGGTCCGTCCGGATCGCCTCGAGGTGCTGTCGCAGCTCGGCGAGGTCGGCCCCTTCCTGCTGCAGCAGGTCGTCAAACCGGGCAAACTGACCATCCATGAGCGACTTGAGCCGCTCGATGTAGGCGTAGAGCGCCTCGTGGAGTTCGTCATGCAGGCGCTGCCGGCCGAGCTCCATCTCCCGGTTGTACTGCCGCATCACTTTGCCGCGCTGCAGGCCCAGGGACACCCCGGCAACGATGAAGCCCACAGCGGTGAGCACGCCCCCGGTGACATCGAAGACCATGCCCTGCGTGACCGCGGCGAGGATAATGCCGACGACGGCGAGGCCGCTGCTCGCGGCGACATTGGCGCCAATCTGCGTGTCGGTATTTACCAGCTGGCGCCCGGTGAAGTTCTCCGTATGGTTGACGAATTGGTCGAAGGCCTCGCGGAGTTCCCGCAGGACGTTCTGTCGCCGGATGGCGATCGCGGCGAAGACCTCGTGGTCGTTGGACAAGATGGTCTTGCTGTTCCGGATCTGCAGGTCGACATGATGGACCATCTGCTGGATGCTCTCGGCGAGGTCGAGGACGCCGTCGTTGATCTTCTCCTGGAAGCCTGTCCCGAATTCCGTGCGCAGGCGCAGGGTGAAATCCTCCAGCCAGGCCTTGAGGGACTGGCCTTTGGAGAAGATCGACCCGATCGATCGCTTGAGTACGGGAAAGAACGAGATCGAGGCGCTTAGTTCGTCGCCATATTTCCGGGCGATGCGGTCAAACCGGCCCATGAGACTGTCGATGAGGAGATCCGCTTGCTGCTCGGCAAGCCGGCCGTGGTGGGTCAGTGTCTCCCGGATCTCGGCCCGGAAAGCGAGGTCGGCTTCATACTGGCGATGCCGCAGGTCCACGGCATCCTGCAGGCGCTGGACGATCCGGTCAAGGGTGTCGGACATGCCTTCGAGTTTAAGCCGCCTGGCCTGTCCGCCGGTGATGTGGTCGCGGATAAAGTCGCGCAGTTCATCAAACCCGCTGGAGGAGGATCGCCCCTCGAGTTCATCCTTGGCCGATACGCGGAAGATCACGGGCTTATTCACGCCTTGCTGGACGGCCTGGTCCCAGAGGCCGTTGGCATTGATCTCGAGGTCGGTCGCGTCGAGCAGGTCTTTCTGCTGGAGCACGAACACTGTCTTCTTGTGCCATTCGGCATGCAGGTAGCGGAAGAAGTCCCAGGCGGACTGCCGGTAGGGATTCTTGGCCTCGAAGACAAAGACGATGAGATCCGCGCCGGGGACAAACCGCTCGGTGATCTCCTGGTGATGTTCGAGGATGGTGTTGGTACCCGGCGTGTCGACGATCGCGATCTCCCGGAGGATCGGGTTCGGCTGGTAGAGCCGTTTGAAGTAGGGGCTCACGACTTCCGTGTGCGCCTCCGGGCCGTAGAGGATCTGCTGGATCGAGTCGGTCATCGGCGACGGCGCGACGGCGCAGAGCGTTGGGTCGCCAAGCAGGGCGTTGATGAATGAGCTCTTGCCGGCCTTGACCTCGCCGACGATCACGAACATGTACGGTTCGTCCAGGCGGTCGCGCAGGTCGGCCAGGATCTTGCCGGAGTCGGCGTGGCCGATCTTCTGGGTGAACTGTTGGAGCAACTGGATGATGCGCCTGAGGTCCAGGCGCAGCGGCTCATATCGGGCATCGATCCATTCCGGCATCGGTCATTCGCGTAACAGCCCGGCATAGCGGTCGACATAGTCGCCCGCGCCGGGCCCCAGGTGAAAGAGTACGTCCAAGATACTGAGGTCCGGCTGAAAGGTGCCGTCGAGGCGCTGAACTTGCAGGTAGGCCGGGATGATGGAGCCATCCGGGGGCGGCTGGCCGGCAGGGATCCCCGGCCGCATGTCGACTGACAGGTCAGGGAAGGGCGGCTGGTAGATACCTGAAACGTAAAGTTCGGTCGGCAGGTCAAGGATGTCGAGGGCCCACTCAAGTAATTCCTGGTTGAGGTCCCACAGATATTCGTGGTTGGCCAGCAGGATAGGGGCCAGGTCCGCCATCACGTCGGCAAAGAAAGGCGTCCGCCCGTAGGTCATCCGGATGCTGCGCAGATGGGCCCGTGGCCAGTCTGCGTCATACGCGATACGCACCTCGCGGATCGGTTGCTGCTCATGTTTGCCGCGCGCCAGCGGGACGGTCAGGTACAGGGGTTCGTTTCGCCCCAGTATGGCGGTCCGGTTGCGCCAGGTTCGTTTCTGGTAGTTTTCGCACTGTTCGAGCATTAGGATGCCCGCCTGGTGCGCCCGCACGAAATAGACGACCGAGGGAAGATATTGCAGTCCGGCAAGGACGAGGCTCATGCCGGTAAAGTTATCCCTCCCGTGAGTCTTAAAGGAACATTTCGGTCCGCGCGAAGTGGAACGACGCCTCGCGGGCGGCATTCTCGTCCGAGTCGGCGCCGTGCACCGCGTTCTCGCCGATGTTCTTGGCGAAACGCGCGCGGATCGTCCCCGGGGCGGCTTTCGCCGGATCGGTCGCACCGATCAGCGTGCGGAAGTCTTCGACGGCGTTGTCTTTGCGGAGTACGGCAGCGACGATCGGGCCGCTCGACATGAAGTCGACCAGTTCCTGGAAGAAGCCGCGCTCCTTGTGCACCTCGTAGAATTCGGCGGCCTTTTCAGGGGAGAGCTTCGTGTATTTCATCGCGATGATCTCGAAGCCGGCCTCGTTCATCTGGGCGAGGATGGCGCCGATGTGCCCGGAAGCGACCGCATCCGGCTTGATCATGGTGAAGGTGATGTTTGATGCCA
>CAYMLN010000429.1:0-2959 GCA_964391045.1 uncultured Saprospiraceae bacterium | reverse complement strand
TCACGTCGAAGCGGCGATTGCTGCAACTCGTCAACGAAGGCTTCGTCACCGGATGGGACGATCCGCGCATGCCCACGCTCAGCGGCCTGCGCCGGCGGGGCTTCCCGCCCGCCGCCATCCGCGCGTTCGCCGACAAGGTGGGCGTGGCCAAGCGCGACAACTGGATCGAGATCGAGATGCTCGAATCCTGCGTGCGCGATGAACTCAACCGCACGTCGCTGCGCCGGATGGTCGTGATCGACCCGGTGAAACTCGTCATCACCAATTTCCCGGAAGGGCAGACCGAATGGCTCCCGACGGAAAACAATCCCGAGGATGAAGCCGCCGGCCTGCGCCAGATGCCGTTCAGCCGCGAGCTCTACATTGAGCGCGAGGACTTCATGACCGACCCGCCGAAGAAATACTTCCGGCTCGCGCCGGGCGCGACAGTCCGGCTCAAGAGCGCGTATATCATCACTTGCCAGGACGCCGTGACGGATGAAGCCACGGGCACGGTGACGGAGATCCGGTGCACGTACTATCCGGATTCCAGGAGCGGTTCGGATACCAGCGGCATCAAGGCCAAGGGTACGCTGCACTGGGTCAATGCCCCGACGGCCGTGAACGGTGAGCTGCGGATGTATGATCGGCTGTTTACCGCCCCGAACCCGCTGGAGGAAGGCACGGACTTTCTTGCCAAGGTCAACCCGGACTCATTGCGCGTCATTACCGGCGCCAGGTTTGAACCCGCGCTTGCCGAAGCGGAAGCCGGCCAGGCGTTCCAGTTCCTGCGGCAGGGGTATTTCACCGCTGATCCCGATTCGACGCCGGGCCATCCGGTATTCAACCAGACCGTGTCGCTGAAGGAAGGCTGGAGTCCGAAGGAAGGGTAGACAGGGTGGGCGCTTATCCCCTTCGTCCCCGGATCAAGGTGATCAGAAGCGGAGATACGCGCCGTATTGCACCGGCGTAAACGGATCATCGCCCACGCGGATCAGTGGTCCGAGGCTGAGGTCATCGGTGACGTCGAATTCCTTGAGGTGTGCATTGACATAGGCGTCAATGCCGTTGGCCAGCCACACCAGCGAGAAGCCGATGATGGAAAGCTGGCGGTTCCGGTTTGCCTCATCGCGCAGTGCGCGCAGGCGCGACGGTTCCGTGATCAGGGCCAGGTTCCGGGCAAAATCCTCAGGACAATTATCCGTCGGCACAAACGGGACCTGGTCGATCGCGGCCCGGTATGCGGCATCGATGCATTTGTAGCGCACTGAATTGTAGTGAACGAGATAGCCCATGCCGCCTACGGCGCCCCAGACGAACGGTACGCGCAGGTAACTCTTGTTGTAGATCTGGCCGGTGCCGGGGATCACGAGGCTGTACAACATGGCCCGGCCGGGACGGCCGGAGAAGATGGAGCTCTTCTTGACCTTCGTTTCCGCCAGGACCGAGTCCCCATCGGCGGGTGACGACTGTGCGGTCAGCAGGACCGGGATCGCCAGCAGGAGGGAGAACAGGAGGCGATATGCCCAAGGCCGCGCGTGACGGCCATCAGGAAGCATGATCGTCCAGTGCATTCAACATGTCGATGATCTCGTTGAATTCATGGTCGCTGCCAAACGGGATCCGGATCTCCCCGGTGCCGCCGCGCTTGTATTGGACATTCACCTTCACGCCAAAGAGATTGCGCAGGTCGCGCTCGATATTGCGGATTTCCGCGGGCGCTTCCGCGCCGATCGCAGGCGATTCGGGCTTGGGTGCCTTGGCCGGCGCGTGGTATTCGGCCACGAGGCGCTCGGTTTCGCGCACGCTCAGCTTCTTTGCCATCACCTCGCCGAGGACCATCAGTTGTGCCGCGATATCCTCGAGCCCCGCGATGGCGCGGGCATGGCCCATCGAGATCTCGTCGTTGCGCAACGCTTGCTGCGCCTGGGGCGGGAGCTTCAGCAGCCGCAGGTAGTTGGTGACGGCCGACCGGGACTTGCCGAGGCGGTGGGAGAGTTCTTCGTGGGTCAGGCTGCATTCGTCGAGCAGCCGCTGCAGGCTGAACGCCATTTCCATGGCGTTGAGGTCGGCGCGTTGCAGGTTCTCGACGATCGCCATCTCGAGCAGGCCCTGGTCGTCGGCCAGCCGGATAAACGCCGGCACGGCCGTGAGGCCGGCCAGTCGGGCGGCGCGCAGGCGCCGCTCGCCGGCGATCAGTTGGTACCGGCCCTCATGCAGCCGTCGCAGCGTGAGCGGCTGGATGATACCGTGCACGCGAATGGATTGGGCGAGCTCGGCGAGGCCGGCCTCGTCGAAATCCGTCCGGGGCTGGAACGGGTTGACCTCGATGGCGTCGACGGGGACGTCCATCGTCTGGCGGGTGATCGCGGAGACTTCCTGGGCCGTCGGCGCGGTGCCGCGCTCGTCGATGTTGGTCAGCAAGGCGCGTATGCCTTTCCCGATCTGCGATTTCGATGTTTCCTTGGCCATATGGTGAGGCGGCAAAAATGATGGAGTTAACCGGGCAAAATGATTCAGGCGGCCGGGCGGGCCAGGAATTCCATGGCGAGGTTCATGAAGTTCAGGCTGCCGGTGCTCGCGGCGTCGTACATGATCACCGGCGTCTTCATGCTCGGCGACTCGCTGATCTTGCTGTTGCGGTGGATCACGGTCTGGTACACGTAGTCCGTGACGGTCGACCGTACCTCCTCGAGGATCATGTTGGCCAGCCGCAGCCGGCTGTCGAACATGGTCAGGAGGATGCCGTCGATGCGCAGGCCGGGGTTGAGATGCTCCCGGACCATGGCAATGGTGTTGCGTAATTTCTGGAGGCCTTCGAGGGCATAGATCTCCGTCTGCATCGGGATCAGTACGGCATCGGCGGCCGTGAGTGCATTGACCGTGAGCAGGCCCAGGGACGGCATGCAGTCGATGAGGATATAGTCGTACTGGTCCCTGACGGGCTCCAGGATGCGCTTCAGCCTTTTCTCGCGTTCAG
>CAYMLN010000428.1:0-2964 GCA_964391045.1 uncultured Saprospiraceae bacterium | reverse complement strand
CCGTTATCCGTTTACCGTTATCCGTTTACCGTTATCCGTTATCCGTTCACCGATATCCGTTCACCGAAAACGTGAGCTTTAACATGCACGATCAAACCCTTGAACTCCCCTATACCTCGATCAGGCAGTGGTCGTCGTCTGCCCAGCCTCGCGAAAAGCTGCTGGAAGGCGGCGCCCGCGCCTTGCCCGATGCCGAGCTCCTCGCGATCCTCATCCGCACCGGTGCGCGGGGCCGATCGGCGATCGACCTCGCGCGCGAGCTTCTCAGCCTGCACGACAACAGCCTTGCAGCGGTGGCCCGGTTGTCCGTGCATGAGCTGATGGCGGTCAAGGGTCTTGGGCGTACGAAAGCCGTGACCATCGCCGCTGCGCTCGAACTCGGCCGCCGGCGGGCGGCCGAGCCGGCGATGCGCCGGGCCCAGGTCTCCTCGAGCACGGATGCGTACGACCTCCTGCATCCGTCGATGCGCGACCTGACGCAGGAGGCTTTCCGCATCATCCTCCTCGATCGTCGGTCGAAGGTGATCGGCATCGAGGAGATCCACGTCGGCGGCATGGCCGCCATGGTCGTCGACCCGAAGATCATCTTCCGCAAGGCGCTGGAGCGCAAGGCCTCGGCCGTCATCCTGGCGCACAACCACCCGTCGGGCTCCCCGGCGCCGTCGATGGAGGACATCCGGCTGACGGAAAAGGTCCGCGCGGCCGGCCAGTTGCTCGACATCCAGGTCCTTGACCACATCATCATCGGCGACGGGGTTTATTTTAGCTTTGCAGATGAGGGGAAAATGTAGGCACCCGCAACGCTTTCCCTCCCTGTGCGTTAGTAAGAAGACCACCAGCACCACCACATTTTGACCCAGGAAGGCACCCCCGACAAGCAAACCCTCGACTGGACCCTGTTGCGCCGCCTCTTCGGCCTCACCCGGCCGTACCGGAAGTGGCTGTGGCTCAGCGGGCTGCTCGCGGTGGTCCTGGCCCCGCTCAACACCCTGCAGCCCTACCTGATCAACGTCATCGTCGACGAGTACATCATCGTCCCGCGGCCGGAGAGCCTCGTGGGGATGTGCATGCTCTTTGCCGGCGTCCTCATCCTGACCGGCATCCTCCAGTACACGTTTATCTACCTGACCAACCGGCTGGGCCAGCAGGTCATCCGCGACTTGCGGGTGCGTGTCTTCAACAAGATCACCGGACTCAAGCTCTCGTATTTCGACAAGACGCCGATCGGCAACCTCACGACGCGCACGATCAACGACATCGAGACCATCAAGACGGTGTTTTCCGAAGGCGTGATCACGATCGCGGCCGACCTGCTCAGCATCCTCGTCGTCGTCAGCGTGATGTTCTACACGAGCCCGCGGCTCACCCTCATCACACTGCTCACCATCCCGCTGATCGTGATCGCGACCTGGATCTTCAAGCAAAAGGTGAAAGTGTCCTATCAAAAGGTGCGCGCCCAGATCGCCCGGCTCAACGCCTTCCTGCAGGAGCGCATCAGCGGCATGCAGGTCGTCCAGATCTTCAACGCCGAGGCGCAGGAACAGGACAAGTTCAGGACGATCAACCGCGAGTACACGAAGGCCAACCTCGATGCGATCTTGTACTACGCAGTGTTCTTCCCGGTCGTGGAGATCATCGCCGCGATCGCCCTGGGTATGATGGTCTGGTGGGGCGCGCGCAACGTAGTGGGCGGCGACGTGTCGATGGGCGCCCTGATCGCCTTTCCCGTCTATGTCAACATGATGTTCCGGCCCATGCGCTGGCTCGCGGACAAGTTCAATACGCTGCAGATGGGCATGGTCGCCGCCGAGCGGGTCTTCAACATCCTGGACCATAACGAGATGGCCGAGGACGCCCGGGAGCGCAGCGGCGGAGAATCGATCCCGCTGAAAGGTGAAGTAGCCTTCGACCGCGTGTTCTTCTCCTACGATGGCGAGAACGACGTGCTCCGGGACGTCTCCTTCACGATCCCGGCAGGCGAGACGCTCGCGATCGTCGGCCGGACAGGCTCAGGGAAGTCCACGATCATCAACCTGCTCAACCGCTTCTACGATATCCGGTCGGGCAGCATCCGCATTGACGGGCAAGACTTACGCGACTATACACTGGATGACCTGCGCGACCGCCTCGCGATCGTGCTCCAGGACGTATTCCTCTTTACCGGCTCCGTCTGGGACAACATCTCCCTCCGCAACCCGGCGATCTCGCGGGAGAAGATGCTCGAGGCTTCGACGATCATCGGCGCCCATCCGTTTATCGAAGCCCTGCCCGGCGGCTATGATTTCCAGATCGCCGAGCGCGGGGGCAACCTCTCGATGGGGCAGCGCCAGTTGATCTCCTTCGTCCGTGCCCTTGTGTACGATCCCGAGATCCTGATCCTCGACGAGGCGACGTCTTCCATCGATCCCGAGACGGAAGGCATCATCCAGTACGCCATCGAGAAACTCATCGAGCGCCGCACCTCGATCATCATCGCTCACCGGCTGTCCACGATCCGCCATGCGGACCGCATCATGGTCATGGAAAAAGGCCAGGTGCTTGAGATCGGGACGCATGAAGAGCTGGTCCAGCGGGAGAACGGGCGGTACCGGAAGATGTATGAGATGCAGTTTGCGGCGCCGGAGCGGGCCCAAGCCGGATAGGGTGTTTAAATGGTTAAATGGTTAAGTGTTTAACTGCGATATGGTCGTGGCCAGGAGGTTTCCTTGTCCCGTGCTTATCCTCGCTGCACTATGCACTTTGCGCTATGCGAAATGAACTTCGCCACATGGGACTTTTTCGGTTCTCACGGAGGCGCAGAGCGCGAACCACACACTGCTAGCCGTCCTTCGTTTCGACATACTGGTTGCCATATGAAGTGCAGGGCGGAGATCGCAGAACGCACTTCACTTTACCCTTTACCCCTTGCCCTTCGCCCTTCGCCCTTTGCCCTTTGCCCTTAAACACTTAAACATTTAAACACTT
>CAYMLN010000427.1:0-2968 GCA_964391045.1 uncultured Saprospiraceae bacterium | reverse complement strand
ATCCTGCTTGTACCCGACGTGATTGGGAATGTTGATGAGGCCCGGCTTCTCTCCGGTCAGGTTGCCGACCAGGAGCGTGTCGACCATCGGCGCGCCGCCCGGGTTCGTGAATTTTTCGATATAGACCTCGTCCTGGGTGAGGATCGCCGCGTTGAAGCCCACGAATCCACCCGTCCCGATGCCATAGAGCGCGACGCGGTCGGAATCGATCTTGTACGGATTGCCGAATTCGTCGATCGTCATGTTGATGAAGCGCAGGAACGTGTGGAGGTCCTGCACGGCGCGGTAGGCCGCATTGATGATCGTCGAGCGGCGCACCGTATCCTGCGGGGAGATCGGGTTCCAGCCCAGACGGTACTGGACGGATGCAGCCACGTACCCCATCTTGGCGAGCCGTTCGCACACCTGGACGTTGGCGTAGTCATCCTTGTCGCCTACCGGGGCGAAAAGACCCTTCGGCAAGAAGGTGCCCGTGTGCATGGCCACGACGAGCGGCCGGCTCGAGCAGGTGTCGCCCGCCGGCATGTAGAGGTCAAACAAGAGCGTGTCGGCCGCGGGCGCACCCGTGACGACGGTCACGTTGACGGCATAGAGCTGGTTCTCCAGCTTGACTACATCGGTAAATATCTCATCGATAAACCGCCGGTCCTGCGCCTTGAGCGCCGCGGTCATCGCGAGAAAAACAACAAGAAGCGTAAAGCATTTTCTCATAATCGGATGATTTAGATGATCAGGTCTTGGTTTCGTAAAGGAAAGAAATATACGCGAGCCGCCCAATGGCCGGGCCGCCGTAGGTCTGGTATTGTCGCTTGTCGAGGAGGTTGGTCGCGCCGGCCTTGATGGTCAGGCCGATTTTCTGCGCGGTCCAGTTGACCTGCGCGTCGACGAGGTCGTACGTGGGAATCGCGCCGGTAAACTGCGGCGAGCCCTCGAAGACGAAGCCCTCGATCCACTTGTAGTTTACGCTGAACCCGAAGTTGTTGGTCCGCGCGCCAAAGAGGTTGAGCGGCAGATTGCGCGCGGCGAAGCCAATGTTGAACTTGTGTTCCGGCGTGTTGAACGCGGGGATGATCGGGTCGTCAGCGCCTTGCTTGTTCAGTACGTTCCAGGAATAGTTGCCCGACACCGTATAGTATTGCCCGAGGAAATAATTCCCGCCGGCACTGAAGCCCTGCGTGGTCACCGTCGAGGCGGCATTGGTCGAGATCCGGTAGATCTCGGTGTTCACAGGAAAATTGGTGGGAAAATGGAAGTCGGAGGTGATGGCGATCTTATAGCCGATAAAGTCGGTGTAGAAGCTGTAGTAATAGCCTGCGTCGACCCAGAGATTGTCGCCGATCGATCCGCGATAGCCCAACTCGACCGTCTTCACCTTTTCCGGCCGGATCGGGGACTCGTCAAAGAACACGAGCGTGTCGAGATTCAGCGTGTTGAGGAAGTTGACGAAGGATTCCGGCGTGATGAGGTCGGTATAGCCGGAGATGTTCCCGAGCAATGTCGCACGACCCACGTCGAAATACAGGTACTGGTCGGAGAGTGTGGGATTTCGAATGGCCGACGAGAACGACACCCTGAAGGTGTTTTTCGGATCGGGCGTGTACACGAAAGAAGCCGCCGGGGAGAAGAGGTAATTGAAATTCTGGTTCTTGTCCATCCGCAGCGTTGCGTTCAGTTTCAGGCGCGCAGGGATCAGCTTCTTGGTCAGGCCGCCGTAGACGCCGAACTCGCTGTTGTGGATGCGCGTGCCGGAGGTGTCGCTGAAGATCGTCCCGCGGGAATCCGGGTTGTATTGCCGGAAGTTGGCCCCGACGGTGAAGTCCGCGAAGTTGCTCGGAATCTTGTACTCGCCGTGCACATGGATAAGGCCGGAGCGATCGTAGAATCGCGTGCCGGGCAGGTCCGGGTCATTGCCGTAATTGCCTGTGATGAGGGCGAACATGGAGTCGAACCGCGCCGTTCCCGGCTCGAAGAAGGGCACGCTCACGCCCTGTTTCACTTTGGTGTTGGCATAGGCTTGCGTGGCCGCATGCCATTTGAACAGCGAGTCGGGGTTCATGGCCAGGACCTGCTGGTATTGCTCGAAGTTGAATGGACTCGGATATCCTTCCAGCTTGCGGACCTTGGGCGTGTTGATGCTCTGCCAGTATTGTGTGTAGTCGACGTTATAATCGTCCAGCGTCTTGGCGGCGGTTTGAAGCTGGAGGGCGGTGGCATACGCATCATACGACTTCCCGGCGTCCTCCTCGGTGATGTAGGCGCGGAGGAAGAATTTATCCTTCTTCGACACTTCCATCTTACCCTGCCAGAAGAAGATGCCGTCGAGGCGGAAGCGGTTCTCGCCCTGGTAGACGGTCGTGCCGGACCCGAAGTTGAATCCGCCCATGATCCGGACGTCGGAAGGCAGATTGTAATACAGCCCGACGTTGCCCTTGAAGTTCTCCGTGTCGTAGTCGACGAGGTCCGTCTCCGCATAGCCGCGGCGGGTGAACACGCCCAGGCCGGGATAAATGCGTGCGAGCGAGGGATCGGCGAAGTCCTGGCCGGTCTGGATCTCGTCGCCGTAGACATTGACCGCATCATAGCCGCCGGGATTCGACGCATCGACCGGGGACTGGTCAGTGGGATCGAGGTTGGTGGCTTCCCAGTCGTTGGCCCGCATGTAAGCGCCATTGATCTTAAAGGCAAAGACGTCGCGCCCTGCGGCATTCTGGAACGCCTTTGCGTAACGCATCTCGCCCTTGAGCAGGTTGCGCTCGCCGGCCTTGAGGCTCACGGCCAGGCCCTGGTGGATAAAGGGATCCTTGGTCTGGATGTCGATGACGCCATTGAAGGCGTTGGGGCCGTAGAACGCCGAACTCGCGCCCTGGATCAGCTCGACCTTGAGGACGTCGAGTTCAGGTGCGCCGAGGAAGTTGCCCAGCGAGAAATTGAGGCCGGGTGACTGGTTGTCCACGCCATCGATGATCTG
>CAYMLN010000426.1:0-2974 GCA_964391045.1 uncultured Saprospiraceae bacterium | reverse complement strand
TGACCTGCCGAACGTCCAGTCGGTTGTGTTCAAGGAACAGGAAGGCTCCTACCTCGTCGGTATCCTCGCTGCCATGCAGTCGGAAACCGGCAAGATCGGCGTGTTCCCGGCCTTCAACTTCGACCTGCTCGAAGCCTTTGCCTGCGGCTATGCCCAGGGCGCCAAGTCGGTCAACGCCGATATCGAAGTGCTCGAGACCTATGTCGGCACCGGCTTTGAAGCCTTCAACGACCCGGTGAAGGCAACCGAAGTTGCCAAGTCCCAGCTCGACCAGGGCGTGGAATCGGTATCGGACAATAAATTCCTCGCCAACGTGGGCGCCGGCGTCTACTACCACACCCCCCGATTTTACCTCGGGCTGTCCTCACCGCGGCTGATGAGCGCCGACATCGATTTCGAGCTCAACAACCTCTTCGTGGCCCGCGAGCAGGCGCATGTCTACGGCATGACCGGCATGGCCTTTCCGCTGGACCATCGCATCAGCTTCGTGCCCCAGGTCCTTGTGCGCTACACCAAGGCCGCGCCGCTGGCGACCGACCTGAACCTCGGCTTGCGGTGGGGCGACGAGCACAGCTTCGGCGTAACGTTCCGCCAGGGCGGGGACAAGGATCAATTCCTCGAATCCATCGACCTTCTCGCCTCCGCGCGTATCCTGCGCGGCCTGCGCATCGGTGCGGCCTACGACATCACGCTCAGCGACCTGCGCGAATACAGCGACGGCAGCATCGAGGTCATGATCATGTATTGGTTCGGCGAACCCGCCCGACCCGCCACCTTCGTCAATCCGCGGTATTTCTGATGCCTATGCGACAGTATTTCACGGCAACACTCATTCTCCTTTCGCTGGCGCTTTCCGGACAAGCGCCGCAGTGGATCTGCCTGCCGGATTCGGTCACGGTCTATCCGATGGACAACATCAACACGCCTTCCATCGAGTTTGCCCCCGCCTATTACGGGGCCGGCCTGGTCTTCGTCATGGCGCGGGAGAACATGCGCTTCATCGACCCGTCGACCGGACGAGCCTATTTCGACCTGATGTTTACCGAACTCGGACCGGACGGCAAGGGAACGCGACCGGTCAACTTCTCCCCCAACATCCGCACGCAATACCACGAAGGCCCCTGCGCCTTCAGCGCGGACGGTCGCGAGATCTTCTTCACCCGATCCAACGTATCCGGCGGCGAGGGTGTGCCGGGCAACAAAGGCGAGGTCCAGCTGCAAATCTTCCAGGGTGTGCGCGGCGAAGAAGACTGGGAAAACATCCAACCCCTGCCGTTCAACAGCGACGCATATTCGATCGCACATCCGGCACTCTCCCCGGATGGCCGGTTCCTCGTGTTCACGTCCAACATGCCCGGCGGCCTCGGCGGCATGGACCTCTACATCGTCCCGCGTGAAGCCGACGGGTGGGGCGTGCCCGTCAACCTCGGTCCCGGCATCAATTCCAGGGGCAACGAAGCATTCGCCGTCTGGCATCCCGCCGGCTATCTGGTCTACGCGTCCGACGGCATGGGCGGGCTCGGCGGGCTGGACCTCTTCATCGCGCGTGTGGACGCGGACGGCATGATCGGCCAGGTCCAGCACCTCCCGGCGCCGTTCAACAGCAAGCGCGACGACCTCGGCCTCATCCTCGATGCGGAAGGAACGTCCGGCTACCTGGCCAGCAGCCGCAAGCCCGGTGAAGGAAAAGATGATCTATACGGTTGGCGATCCGCGACCAGTGTATTCTGCGCACCCGCGACCAATGTGCCGCTGCTTGCCGAACGCGAGTTACTTGTCGTCGATGTGCATGGCGAGCCGATTGAACATGCCTACATCTGGCTCATGCCGATGTCCGGTGAGCGAAAGGCGCAATTCGACGAACACTTCGCGACACGGCTCGTGCCCGATCCGCAGGACCCGCAAAAATTCCTGTTCGAATGGACCATGGCCGATTCGCTCTCGTACGCGACGGCCAGTGCGACTTCGGCGCGTGACGGACGGCTGGTCCTCTCCGCCGACCCGAATGCCTCGTACGCGCTCGCCGTCCAGGCCGACGGCTACCAGCCCGTGGTGCTCATGGTCAATGGCGACCGATTGCCCGACCGCATTGTACTCGGACATCTTGCGGCACCGGCTACAACGTGCCGCACGGTCAACTTCCTGGTATCGGATGATACCGGGACGATACCCCTGGGCGATGCACGCATTGCAGTCACCGGGGATTGTGCCGGAGCCGGCCTCTCCATCCGGACAAAGGACAACGGCAAAGGCGTCCTCTGCGTGCCGACCGGCTGTCCGCTGCAGGTCGACGTGTCACGCGAGGGCTATGCCCCGCACACCTTCATGCTCTCGGCAATCGAGGACCAGGACAATTGGAAGGTCATGCTCCGTCCGGCGGGCGGCCTGACCGGGCCGGCGGCGCCCATTGCCTCGGGAACGGTCATCGTGCTCAACAACATCTACTACGACTTCAACAAGTCCGAGATCCGCAAGGGCGACGCCGCGGAACTGATCTCCCTTGCCAACGTCATGAAGCAGTATCCGGACCTCCGGATCGAGATGACCGCCCACACGGATACGCGCGGATCTGCGGAATACAACCTCGACCTGTCGCGGCGACGCGTTGAAGCGGCCAGGCAGTACCTCGTCCTGCTCGGGATCGGCGCGGACCGCATCGCGGTGTCCGCCGCCGGCGAATCCGCACCACGCAACCACTGCCTCGACGGCGTCCCCTGCAGCGAGGCCGAGCACCAGTACAACCGGCGCACGGAAGTCCGCATCATCAACCCCGCCCAGGGCATGGAGGTCCGGTATCCGCGCAACGAGTAAGGCCCGCGACATACGCCGCATCGGGAACGCAAAACGGGAAATGGGTTAGTTTTGCGCCCTATGAACATCCGCACCTTCCTCTTGATCGCCGCCATGGGCTTTTCCTCCACGGCCTTTGCGCAGATCGATGGCCTCACGATGGGCTTTCGCGCCGGTCTCAGCA
>CAYMLN010000425.1:0-2974 GCA_964391045.1 uncultured Saprospiraceae bacterium | reverse complement strand
GTCCCGCCGGTACATGTTGGGCTAAGTTGCTAATTATCAGAAAATAAACCGACGGATAACTTGCTTTTGGGGGTTGCGAAGCGTTATCTTTGCGCCCGTTTTTACCCTGCCGCCGATATGCGTACGAAACTCTCCCAGTTCTCCTTTGACCTCCCGGAAAAACTCATCGCCAAGTACCCGTCCAAGGAACGCGATGAATCGAAGTTGATGGTCGTCCACCGGAAGACCGGCCAGCTCGAGACCCGGCAGTTCAAGGACATCCTCGAGTATTTCGACGAGGGCGACTGCATGATCTTCAACAACACCAAGGTCTTCCCGGCCCGGCTGTACGGCCGCAAGGAGAAGACGGATGCCGAGATCGAGGTGTTCCTGCTGCGCGAGCTCAATTCCCGCGCCCGCTTGTGGGACGTGCTCGTCGACCCGGCCCGCAAGATCCGCGTCGGCAACAAGCTTTATTTCCTCGACAAGAAAGGCAACGAGATCCTCGTCGCCGAAGTGGTCGATAACACGACGTCGCGTGGCCGGACGATCCGGTTCCTCTTTGACGGCCCGGACGAGGAATTCAACGCCCTCCTGCGCTCGCAAGGACAGACCCCGCTCCCGAAGTACATCAACCGCAAGGCGGAAGAGATGGACAAGGAGCGCTACCAGACCATCTACGCGCAGGAAGAAGGCGCGGTCGCCGCACCGACGGCCGGCCTGCACTTCACGCGCGAGCTCATGAAGCGCCTGGAGATCAAGGGCGTCGACTTTGCCTACCTCACCCTGCACGTCGGCCTCGGGACGTTCCGCAGCATCGACGTCGAGGACCTGTCGAAACACAAGATGGACGCGGAGTACTTCCGCATCACCGATGAGACCGCCGAGCACGTCAACGCCTCCAAGCGGGCCGGACACAAAGTCTGCGTCGTCGGCACAACCTCCATGCGCGCGGTCGAATCGGCCGTCTCCGCCTCGGGCTTGCTCAAGCCGGCCGAAGGATGGACCAACAAGTTCATCTACCCGCCCTACGACTTCAGCCTGCCTGATGCCATGATCACCAACTTCCACATGCCCAAGTCCAGCCTGATCATCATGGTCAGCGCATTCGGCGGCCACGAGCTCATCATGGACGCGTACAAGAAGGCGATCAAGGAGAAGTACCGGTTCTACACCTACGGGGACGCCATGCTGATCCTCTGATCGGCACGTTTTCGGCAGCACCGCTTCCCGGGGATGCCGCCAGCTTGTTCGGCAGGATGTGCATTAACTTTTTATTAATATCTAATTTCTTGATTGAAAAGCGCTTACAAGGAAATAGCGCCTTCAAAAAAATAGCTCCGACAGGCGGTTTCCCTCCCTTGTTTTTTTACTATTGCAGCAAATTACAAGGGTTGGAACTCTGAGGCCATGTCGGCCGTTTCCCTCCTGACCATAACCCATTTCATTACGCCAAACCCACTGCCCATATGTATTGGACGCTAGAACTGGCCCACCATCTTGAAGAGGCCCCATGGCCGGCCACGCGCGACGAGTTGATCGATTACGCGATCCGCTCCGGCGCGCCGCTCGAGGTCATCGAAAACCTCCAGGAGATGGAAGACGAGGGCGAACTGTATGAAAGCATCGAGGACATCTGGCCGGATTACCCGCGCAAGGATGACTTCCTCTTCAACGAGGACGAATACTGATCCTCCATCAAGACATGCATCGAGCCCCGCCTGATCGGCGGGGCTTTTTCGTTTCCGGCCAAATCCATTAGGTTTGCCTGACGTCATGCCGCACACGCAACGCAAGATCATCATCGCCATCGACGGCTATTCGTCCTGCGGGAAGAGCACACTGGCTCGCGGGCTCGCCCGCCGGCTGCAGTACCTGCATGTCGATTCCGGCGCGATGTACCGTGCCGTGACCCTTTACGTCCTTCGCCAGCATGTCGACATCCACGATCCGGATGCAGTGGCCGAGGCGCTGGACAATGTGCACGTTCACTTGTCTTTCGAACCCGAGGCACAATCCACCTGGCTCAACCATGAACGGGTCGACGAGGCCATCCGCGATCCGCATGTCAGCGCCCACGTCAGCGAAGTGTCGGCGATCTCTGCCGTGCGTCGCGCCATGGTGGACCAGCAACGGCGACTGGGAAAGGAGAAAGGAATCGTCATGGACGGACGCGACATCGGGACAGTGGTCTTCCCTGACGCCGAGCTCAAACTCTTCATTACGGCCGACCTCGACGTACGCGTCGAACGGCGCTGGCTCGAGCTTCAGGCCAAGGGCGTCGACATCAGCCGGGAGGAGATTCGCGACAACCTCAGGCACCGCGATGCGATCGACTCCAGCCGCACGGATTCACCGCTGCGAAAGGCCGACGACGCCACGGTCATCGATACGAGTTACCTGACCCCGCAGGAACAACTGCAGGTCGCCTTCGACCTCGCCCGCGCGATCATCGGAAGCCCGGCCTTCAACGGGGTGGAATAGGTCACCGGTCCCTGTCGGGTCCTCATTCCTTTTGCCGCAGCAGATCGTCAAGGGTCAGCGGCCGCTCCCGCGCCCGCCACTGGAAACCCTCGAGCCGCAAGCCATCATGGTCCACGTCGCCCATCGGCTTCATGACCGATGTGCTCTCCCCGAAATACGACAACCGGTTGATCTCCCCGTTGAGAAACAGGAAGAACATCCGGCTGCAGGTCGTCTGGTTGACGCCGATAAATGCCTGCTGTTCATCCCGCGTATAATAGACCGACTCCGCGTTGCCCGTCACCTGCATGTGCCGGATGGCGCTGCTGTCGAAATGGGCGACGATGTACCGGCCCTTGATCTGGTCGTAATAACGCCCCAGGATCTCCGAGATGATGATGGCGTTGCGAATGAGCCGGATATCCCGGATCTGCTTGTTGACCAGCGAGACGGTCACCGTGTCGCCGCTGAACTGGCTCGTATCTGACCACAAGACAGGCTCCCCGAAAAGCGTGAAAAGACTGTCCCGTCC
>CAYMLN010000424.1:0-2980 GCA_964391045.1 uncultured Saprospiraceae bacterium | reverse complement strand
TGCCGTAGGCACGGTACATGGAGGGGAATGCGTGCCGAGAATCTCCCTTGGGCATGATCGGGCCCGAAGGAGTTTATCAAGGTTTATGAGGTTTATCAGGTTCACTCAGTCGAGACAGTTGAGACAGTCGAGACAGTTGAGACAGTTGAGGCCATTTAAGCGTATCAAACATCAATCAAGGCATACTCTCCCCTGGACGCGTTAAACAATTAACCACTTAAACATTTAAACCCTATTCAACAAACCAACCTCCCGCAAAATACATGCGCCATCCTAAACATCCTCCTATCCTGCAAATCCTGATTCAAACGCCTTGACAGCTGAAGACACGTTTGGCTGACACGGGTGTCACAGACGCAGAAATTCCTCGCGACCGATTGATGCCATGAATGTTAAAGGGAGGTCCTTCAGCTCCGCCTCAGGACATGGTCGGAGGTACAACCACCGACCCACATTTTGACAACCCCTAACCTCTAAACCCTAACCCCTACACTGTCTACACCTCAAACTGCAATCTCGCCAGCGCACTATACACCCCATGCTCCACTTCGCTCAGCTCGTCATGCGTGCCTTGCTCGACGACGCGGCCGTCCTCGAGGACGTAGATGCAGTCGACGCTGCGGATGGTGGCCAGCCGGTGGGCGATGATAATGGCCGTGCGGCCCTCCAGCAAGCGGTCCAGCGCCTCCTGCACGACCTTCTCGCTTTCCGCGTCGAGGGATGAAGTGGCCTCGTCGAGGATGAGGATCGCCGGGTCGCGCAGCACGGCGCGCGCAATCGCGATGCGCTGGCGCTGGCCGCCGCTGAGCTTGATGCCCCGCTCGCCGACGACGGTGTCGAAGCCGTCGGGAAAGGACTCGATGAACTCAAGGCTGTTCGATACGCGGGCAGCCTCGCGGACCTGGTCTTCGGTGGCCTCGGGACGGCCGTAGCGGATATTGTCGCGGATGGTGCCGCCGAAGAGCAGTACCTCCTGCGGCACGATCGCGAAGGCGGACCGGTATGCCGAGAGGTCATAGGCGCGGATGTCTTTCCCGTCAAGGGTGATGCTCCCCTCTTCCAAGGGATAGAGGCGCATGAGCAGGGCTGCAATGGTGCTCTTGCCCGATCCGCTCTGGCCGACCAGCGCGATCTTCTGGCCCGGTCGAATGTCGAGGTCGATGCCGCGCAACACCGGCATGTCAGGCCGCGAAGGATACTCAAACTTCACGTCTTCAAAACGGATATGCCCATTTACAGCCGGGCGCTCGGCCTGGAGGGGCACATCGATCTCCGCGGGCTCGTTGAGGATGTCGCGGATCCGCTCCGTGCCACCAAGTGCCGTGACGATCTCCGTGTAGAAATTACCCAGGCTGCCGATGGCGCCGCCGATGATGGCCGTGTAGCTGATAAACGATACGAGCTGTCCGATAGTCATCGCATCCTGCTGGACGAGCTTCGCGCCGTACCAGAGGATGAAGAAGATGACGCCGAAGAGGATGATGATGACGAAGCTTGCAAACGTGGCCCGATACTTCGCCAGCTTGAGCGAGGTGGTGACGACATTGGCCATCTCGGTCTTGTAGCGCGTGTACTCGAGCGTCTCGTTGGTGAAGGCCTTCACGGTGTTGATGTTCTGCAGCGTCTCCTCGACGACAGTGTTCGTATTGGCGAGCGACTTCTGGCGCGTGCGCGAGAGCTCGCGCACGAAGCGGCCGAAGAACATCGCCCCGACGACGATCACGGGAAAGGTCGCGAGCATCGTCAGGCTGAGGCGCGGCGTGGTCACGAGGAGAAACACGATGCCCGTGACGAGGATGAGTACCTGTCGGATGAGCTCGGCCAGCGTGATGGAGAAGACGGATGACAGCCGGTTGACATCCTCGGATATCCGGCTTGTGAGATCGCCCACCCGGTTACGCTCAAAGAAGTAGACCGGCAGGCCGATGAGTTTGCGGTAGATGCTGCTGCGGACGTCGGCCATGGCCTTCTCGCTGACGACGGAAAACCAGATCACGCGCAGGAAACTCATCACGCCCTGCAGGACGAGGATCACGATGAGGATAAGGCCGATCTGGTCGAGGTCGAGGCCCAGCTTGCTCGTCCCGGTCGCGACGTCGGCGAGTTCGCCGGCGAGGAACGGGAAGACCATGAACATGAGGCTGCCCAGGAACAGCAGGATGAGGCCGCCGATGAAATGCCAGCGGTACGGCCGGATAAAGGCGAGCATGCTCCTCGCCTCTTTCAATTGCTGGAGGGTGAGTCGTTTCGGTGCGCGCTCTTCGCCGCTTGCCGTGGAGGATCTGCGCATGGCCATAACCGGCCAAAGGTACGGTCAGCGGACGGAACGCCGCCTCCGGGGCTGTCCTAACCAATTGCAAAGAAAAAGGTCCGGATTCGCCAACCCGGACCTGTTAAACCAACCTCATGTAAGTCAAAAAAAATCGTATCGCGCAGCTTTTCAGCAGGGATTATCGTAGAGGAACGCATTGCCCTTGATCACGTCATCGCCCTCGTCGTCGGAGACGCTGAAGCGGGAGACGCGCATCTCGGAAGCCGGCGGCACATCGTCGAGCTGGATGTTGCGACGGGCATACGCAGGCACTTTCGTCATCTCGGCGATCCATTCCGAATTGTGCATCCGGCTATGGTTCATCTGAATGGGTGCAGCCGGCTGCTGCTGTTGCTGCTGCTGCTCCTCGCGCATGCGCTGGGCCTCCTTCTCCCGCAGGTTGCGGTGGATCTCCTGGCGGCGCTCCGTCTCCTCGGGCTTCACGTAAGGCTCGGCATAGGTGTGGCGCGGCTTCTCGGCGACCGGCTCGGGTGCCTTGATCGTCGGCTCGAGGTCGGCCATCCGTTCGTTGGTGATCTCGAAGATGCTGTCGCTCTCCGCCTTCGGCCGGCGCTCGTCCTCGTCGATGCTGACCAGGATCTTCGAAGCCTCGGCCTTGTCCTTGATCTGCTGGTGCTCGAAGCCCGTGGCGATGATCGTGACGCTGAG
>CAYMLN010000423.1:0-2981 GCA_964391045.1 uncultured Saprospiraceae bacterium | reverse complement strand
CTTCGCCCTTCGCCCTTTGCCCTTTGCCCTTAAACACTTAAACATTTAAACACTTAAACTAACAAGGGTCCCTTCTCCCTAATTTTGACCTTACGTCCCTCGCGCCACCCGGCGCCCACGACCATTAACCACACCTGCCATGTCCTCCCGCGTTGTCTTCTTTCGTCCCAGCGGCCTGATCGGGCTGCTCCTCATGATCGCCGTCTTCGTCGGCCTGTACTTCCTGGCCGTGGGGGTCTTCAAGCTCCTGTGGTTCATCGCCCCGGCGCTCATCATCCTGGCGGCGATCATCAACTACAAGACGTTGGTGAATTTCGTCCGGTACATGTTCGACCTGCTGCGGCGGAAGCCCATCGTCGGCATCATCGGGGTGCTCCTGTGCGTCGTGGGGTACCCGATCCTCTTCGCCATGCTGTTCGGCAAATCCATCCTGGACCGCAAGGTCAGGAAGCTTGAGCAGGCGTATGGCCAGCGCATCCAGGACGAATACGTGGAGTTCGAGGAGGTCGTGCGGAAGGAAGACGATACCGTGATCGAGCTTCCTCCGCTGAAGGAAAAATCCAAGCCGGAGCCGGGCAATCCCTACAAGGACCTTTTCGGTTGACCGCCTGACGTCGCCGACAGATGACACTCCTGGTCCTCTCTGCCGCATTGGGCATTGCGTATGTCCTGCTCCAGGGGCATTACATCCTACATTGGCGCACGCTCAAGCCGGCGCCAAGCATTACCCCGAATCTGCCGGGGGTCAGCGTCATCATTGCCGCGCGAAATGAAGCGGCGCATATCCGGGCTTGCCTCGACAGCCTGCTGGCCCAGGACTATCCGGCCGACAGGATGGAGATCCTGGTCATCGAGGATCATTCGACCGACGGCACCTTCGAACGCGTGACGCACGTCAGGGATCCACGCGTGCGCTTGCTACGGCTCGCCGACCATCCGGACTACATCCGGATGCCGGCCACGAAGAAATCCGCGATCACCCTGGGGGTTGACCGTGCTACCCATGATCTGCTCTTGCTGACAGATGCAGATACGATACCCGGGCAGGGGTGGATCAGCGCGCATGTCCGTTGCCACCGCGCCACGAAGACGGTATTCCAAACCGGCCCCGTGCTTATCGGTTCGACGACATCAACGCTCGAAACGATGCAGGCCATCGAGTACCATGCCCTGATGACCGTGACCGGCGCGGGCCTCGCGTCCGGGCTGCACGACCTCGCCAACGGCGCCAATATGGCCTTTACCCGCCAGGCGTTTCGGGCGGTAGGGGGATACGCGGGCAATTTCGAATATGCCTCTGGCGACGATCTCTTCCTGGCCGAAAAAATGCGGGAAGCCTTCCCGTCGGGCCTTGCCTTCGTGAAGGATCCGCAGGCCATCGTGCGCACGGAGGCGATGCGCACCTGGCCCGACCTCTTCGCCCAGCGTATTCGATGGGCCGGAAAGAACAACGCCCTGCGCAATCCCTGGATCGGTCGCATCTGGATGTTTGTCGGCGCCGTGCATCTCGCGCTCGCCGCCCTGCTGACAACTGGCCTGCTGGGCGTCACGTCACTCCTGCCCTTCCTCGTATTGGCCACACTCAAGATCGGCGCGGATGCAGTCCTCCTTCGAGAGGGCATCCAATTTTCCGGCGACAGGCACCTGTGGCGCCGCGTCCTCCCGGCGCAGGCGCTTTACTGGGCCTATGTGTTGGCCATGGGGGTAAGGCTCTCTTCAAGGGTCGGGAAGGTTTAGGGTTTAGGGTTTAGGGTTTAGTTTTAGGTTTAGGGTTTGGCGATAGCGCTGTTTCCCCGGCAGGCATTACGCATTTCACGAAGTAGAGAAAGTATCTTCGCCGGATGAATCTAATGGTCGTCGGCACCGTCGCCTTTGACGATATCGAGACGCCCTTCGGACGGGCGGAGCGGATCGTCGGCGGCGCCGCCATGTATATCGCCTGGGCGGCGAGTTATTTCGTGAAGGATGTCCGCATGGTCTCCGTGATCGGGGGCGATTTCCCGCAGGACGCGCTTGACCAGCTCCGGGTGCGCGGTGTCGACACCGCTGGGATCCAGCTGCTCGAGGAGGAGAAATCCTTCTTCTGGGCGGGTCGATATCACCACAACATGAACGCGCGGGACACCCTCGTGACGGATCTCAATGTCCTGGCCGACTTCGACCCCGTATTGCCCGCCCCCTACCCGGCCAGCGAATACGTCATGCTCGGCAACCTGACCCCGGCGGTCCAGCTGCGTGTGATCGAACAGCTCAGCCATCGGCCGAAGGTCCTCGCCCTGGATACGATGAACTTCTGGATGGACCATGCGATGGACGAATTGCGCGAGGTGCTCAAGCACATCGACCTGCTCATCATCAACGACGAGGAGGCCCGCCAGTTGGCTGACGAGTATTCCCTGATGCGCGCCAGTGCCGTGATCAGCCGCATGGGCCCGAAATATCTCGTGATCAAGAAAGGCGAGCACGGCGCCTTGCTGTTCGGCGACGACCAGGTCTTTTTCGCGCCGGCCCTGCCGCTGCTCGAGGTCCAGGATCCGACCGGGGCGGGCGACACCTTTGCCGGCGGCGTGATGGGCTTCCTGGCCAGCCGCGAGATGCTCAATTTCGAAGTGCTGAAGCAGGCCATCGTCTGCGGCTCCGCCATGGCGTCGTTCTGCGTCGAGAAGTTCGGGACCGAAGGACTGAAGGGCCTGACGATGGATCAGGTGCAGGAGCGGCTCGATGCCTTTACCCGCCTCGTGAATTTTGAGTCCCCGTTGGTCAACGGGGAATAAGCCGGCCTCAGAAGGTCAGCTTGAAATTCATGTTGTAAACCCAGATGAGCAGGATGATGAAGAGGATAAGGAAGAGCAAAAACTGGAGAAAGCAGCTCCCTTTGCGTCCGTAGTTCGGGTTTTCCATCGCAGCCAGTGACTTATACGCGGCGAATATAGCCAAATTTCCCCCGCAGAAAAGCGCCCCCCCGTCGACGTTCCCCCGGG
>CAYMLN010000422.1:0-2983 GCA_964391045.1 uncultured Saprospiraceae bacterium | reverse complement strand
GAGGAGGTCCTCATTCATCTCGATGGCGGCCATCTTGCTGCGGATGAACTTGAGCATCTCCAGGGCGTTGAACTCGGCTTCGCCGCGGTGTGCGCGGTGTGCGTTGATGATGCTCTTGAGGAAGTTGGCATTCGAGACGCCCGGGATCTCCACCGGGTACTGGAAGGCGAGGAAGATGCCTGCCAGGGCGCGCTCGTCCGCCTCGAGACCGAGCAGGTCCTGGCCCATGAACTCCACGGAGCCGGACGTGACGGTGTATTCCTCGCGTCCGGCGAGGACGTTGGCCAGCGTGCTTTTCCCGGAGCCGTTCGGCCCCATGATGGCATGAACCTCTCCTGCGTTGACGGTCATGCTAAGGCCCTTCAGGATCGGTTTGTCGTCGACACTGGCATGCAGGTCGCGGATGACTAAGATCGGTTTCATCTGACTGGTTTGGTCGATATCGGTTTAGCCGACGCTGCCTTCAAGGCTGATGGCGAGGAGCTTCTGTGCCTCGACGGCGAACTCCATCGGCAATTCGTTGAATACTTCCTTGCAATACCCGCTGACGATCATGTTGATCGCATCCTCCTCGCTCAGCCCGCGCTGCCGGCAGTAGAAGAGCTGGTCCTCGCCGATCTTCGACGTGGTCGCCTCATGCTCGACGCGCGCCGACGGGTTGTCGACCTCGAGATAGGGGAACGTGTGCGCGCCGCACTTGTCGCCCATGAGCAGGGAGTCGCACTGGGAGAAGTTCTGTGCGTTGTCTGCGCGCTTGTTGATCTTCACCAGGCCGCGGTAGGAGTTGTTGGAATGGCCGGCCGAGATACCCTTGGAGATGATCGTGCTTTTTGTGTTGCGCCCGATGTGGATCATCTTCGTCCCGGTGTCGGCCTGCTGGCGGTTGTTCGTCACGGCGACGGAGTAGAACTCGCCGACGGAGTCGTCGCCCTTGAGGATGCAGCTCGGGTATTTCCACGTGATGGCCGACCCCGTCTCCACCTGCGTCCAGGAGATGCGCGAGCGATGCCCGGCGCAGATGCCCCGCTTGGTGACGAAATTGTAAATGCCACCCTTGCCTTCGCTGTCACCCGGGTACCAGTTCTGCACGGTCGAATACTTGACGAAGGCATCGTCCAGGGCGGTGATCTCGACGACGGCGGCGTGGAGTTGGTTCTCATCGCGGCGCGGGGCGGTACAGCCTTCCAGGTAGCTGACATACGCCCCCTTGTCGGCGATGATCAGCGTCCGTTCGAACTGTCCCGTATTGGCGGCATTGATCCGGAAATAGGTGGAGAGTTCCATCGGGCACCGGACGCCCGGCGGGATGTAGCAGAACGACCCGTCGCTGAATACGGCCGAGTTGAGGGCGGCGAAAAAGTTGTCGCTTGGCGGCACGACTGTACCGAGGTACTGGCGGACGAGGTCCGGGTGTTCCTTGACGGCTTCGCTGAACGAGCAGAAGATGATGCCCAGTTCGGCGAGTTGTTTCTTGAAGGTGGTGGCGACGGATACGCTGTCGATGACGGCGTCCACGGCAACGCCGGCCAGGGCCTTGCGTTCTTCCAGCGGCACGCCGAGCCTGTCGAACATCTTCAGCAATTCGGGATCGGCCTCGTCCAGGGAGTTGAGCTTTTTCTTGGGTGCCGCGAAATAGATGATATCCTGGTAGTCGATCGGGGGATAGTGGACGTTTGGCCAGGTCGGTTCTTTCATGTCCAGCCAGTGCCGGAAGGCCTGGAGCCGCCATTCCAGGAGCCATGAAGGTTCCTCCTTCCGTGCGCTGATGGCCCGAACGGTGTCCTCGGTGAGGCCCTTGGGCAGGGTATCCATGTCCAGCTCCGTGGACCAGCCGTACTTGTATTCGGACTGGGTGTGGGCTTCAAGGGTCTGCAGGCTATCGCTCATGATTTCCGCGATTTTGGACGGCAAAGGTCATCATTCTTGTACAAAAAAGTACACTTTCATCAAGACAAAAATGGAGGACAAGGGTTCAATGCCGGGCGGAAAAAAAATCCGGAGGCTGTGCTCACGAAGTCCGGATCGGTAGGCCGCCGGGTGTATTACAATATTTTATAATATTTTAAAGATCAGATAGTAATGATTTTTACATGAAGTGAATTAGCCATGTGTGGGGCTTCCGTTCCAGCCAGGGTGGTGAAGCGGGCTTTTCCGATTTTGTTAATAGTGTTATCCTTAATTGTATACACATTAAAAAATCATCTATATTTACGCTCAAAGGGGATCCTATGGCCACATCCGATATCACGACCCGTTTTCTGGGGTGTCTCGACCGCCTGATCGACGCTGGCATGGTGCGGTCGAGACGGCAGTTTGCCCTCGAACTGGGCTACCACGCCCAGGGGGTGTCCGAGATGGCCGCCGGCCGTCGGGACGTGCCGCTCGAGCTCATCGAGAAGGCTGTGCGCGTGTACCGGCTGAATCCCCATTTTCTGTTCACCGGACTGGGGGAGCCGCTGCTGGGCCGGCCCGAGGATGACGGTCTGCGGCTGCGGCACCTCGCCGTCGTGACCGACCAGCAGGGAGAGGAGCGCATTGTCCACGTGCCGTACCCGGCCCAGGCGGGGTACGGGCGACTGCTCGACGATCCGGTCTTCATCAGCGACCTGCCCACGTTTCAATTGCCGGACCCGCAATTCAAGTCCGGCACCTACCGGTCCTTCGAGATCGCGGGATCCAGCATGGAGCCGACACTTTTCCAGGGGGACCTCGTCATTTCGGCCTTCGTCGAACCCCGCTACTGGGAGCAAGCCGTGCGCAACGATCAGTTGTACGTGGTCGTATCCGCCCAGGACGTTGTCGTGAAGCGCCTCGTCAATCGCCTGAAGGCCGACAAGCACATCGAATGCCGGTCGGACAATCCGGCCTATGAACCCTACAAGATCGAAGCTGCGGATATCCGGGAGATCTGGAAGATCCGCCTTCGGGTCACCGCGCGTCTCGAGGCGACGCCGGCCATGCCCGTCGACCAGGATATTCGCAT
>CAYMLN010000421.1:0-2985 GCA_964391045.1 uncultured Saprospiraceae bacterium | reverse complement strand
CTGACGGCCGGTTCGCGTTCATCCCCAATCGCGAGCATGGGTATTGGGCCATCGGGGAGGCGCGTCAATTGGCCTGGCTGGACACCAGGGGTGGCGGGCATGCCGTGGCGACCGGAAACAACAGAGGAAGGCTGGAATATGTCCCGTTGGTCCGGATATCGAAATAGCGGCCTTTTCCTAACGACGACACGGAGCACATGAAAATCCTGACCACCGTTTGCCAGGCGGAGCATTTCCAGAGCATTGGCGCCGACGCGCCCGGCGGCGATGTGCCGGCGGCCGGCTTTGACAACATCTTCCTCCTCATCGAAACCGATGCAGGGATCACGGGCTGCGGCATGGCCGCACCGGACAAGGAGGTCACGGGCGAGGATGTCGAATCCGTCCTGGAGGCCTACCATCAGCGGATCGAACCCATCCTGCACGGTGCGGATCCGCTTCATTACAGCCGGATCTACGAACAGTTGCAGGAGGCCATCCCGGGCGAAACCGCCGCGATGGCCATGGTCGAGATCGCCCTGTACGACCTGATCGCCCGAAAGGCCGGGATCCCGTTGTATGTCTTCCTCGGCGGGTATCGCGACCGCATCCGGACGAGCGTGACGCTCGGCCTGCTGCCCGATGAAGAGATCGAGCGGCGCGTACGCTTCTTACTTGCCAAGGGCGTTCGCGCATTCAAACTCAAAGGTGGCCGGGATGTCGAGCGTGACATCCGCATCGTCGGCAAGCTGAAGGGTCTCATGCCGCGCGATGCGGAGATCAATTTCGATGCCGAGCAGGGGTACAGCCTCATCGAGGCCGCCCATTTCATCCGCCATACGCACCATTCGGGCCTGACTATGCTCGAGCAGCCGACCACGCCGGAGCTGACCTTCCAATGGCATTTGCTGCGGCAGGAGTCCAACGTGCTCATCATGGCCGACGAGAGCTTGCGGAAATTGTCGGATTCATTCACGCTGACCAGCCGCCAGGTCGTCGACATGCTCAACATCAAGTTGATGAAGGTCGGCGGGATCACGCCTGCCTTACAGATCAATTCCTCCGCGCGCTCTGCTTCGGTGCGTTGCATGATGGGATGCATGGAGGAAAGCAGCCTTGGCGCCGCTGCGGCCCTGCACGTGGCCCTGGCCCGGCCCAACATCACGCATGCCGACCTCGACAGCTGGATGTGGCTCGAACGCGACCCGTATAGCGGGATCCTCCGCATGGAGAATGGATTCCTTTCCCCCAACGGCCTGCCTGGCCTTGGCCGCCGGGCGGACTAAACGCCCAGATCGGTCAGGATAAGATCCTCGAAAGTTTCGCGGCGTCGGATCAGCCGGCATTCCCCGTCGGCAAACAAGACCTCGGCCGGCCGGGGACGCATATTGTACTGGGAGGCCATCGAATACCCGTAGGCCCCGGCATTGAAGAGGCAGAGTACGTCCCCGCTGCGTACTTCCGGGAGCGGACGCTGGACGGCAAACGTATCTGTTTCGCAGAGATAACCGACAACATCGTAATGACGTTCCTCGCCTTCAGGACGGGTGAGGTTGGCGATGTGATGGTATGCCCCGTAGTTCATCGGCCGCACGAAATGATTGAACCCGCTGTTGACCCACGCCATGGCGGTCGGATGGTCCTCGCGGACACCGCTGACCTCAAAGAGGAAATACCCGGCTTCGCTGACGAGATACTTTCCCGGCTCCAGCGTGAGGGCCAACGGTCGACTGATTTCGTTGCAAAAGCTGTTGAACCGGTCACTCACCGCAGCGCCGAACGCCGGGAGATCGAGTACGGGATCCGACGGATGATACCGGACCTTGAAGCCGCCGCCGATATCGACGTGCTCGAGGGTATCGCTGAACATCGCCCCGATTCCGAGGAGAAAGTCAAGCGCATCGGAAAAATGCGCTATGCTGCCGATGTCGGAGCCCACATGCACATGTACGCCGGTGACCCGCAATGCGGTTTTTCGCAATACGCTGACGACATCGTCGAGCGAAGATGCGGGCAGGCCGAACTTCGAACCGGAGGAGCCGACCTGGAGTTTTTCATGGCTTCCCGCGCGAATGCCGGGGTTGAAGCGGAGCGTGACGGCCGCCCCCGGATGATGCATCCCAAGCCACTCGAGCACGTCCATGCGGTCGACATGAATGCGCAGTCCTTCGCGAACTGCCCAATCATACTCGTCAAGGCGGATGCCGTTCGGCGTGAAGCTGATCGATGACGGCTCGACACCGGCCCGCAATGCGAGCATCGCCTCGCCGGCGGAAACCGTGTCCATGCCGCAGCCCAACCCATGCAAAAGTCGAAGGATCGCGCCGTTGGACAAGGCCTTGCAGGCATATCGGATCTCCAGCCTGGGGACGGTGAACGCATCGCGCATGCGGCTGACCTGTCGTGCGATCGTGCGGGCATCATAGACATAGAGCGGCAGGCCGAATCGCCCGGCCGCCCCGAGCAGGATGTCACGCGATAGGGTCGACTCCATGCCGCGAAGATCTAATAAGCCTGATAGATGGCGACCAGCATTTTCTCCAGGTCCTTGCGCACAGGGGTCGCGGACCCGGTGAACTGGTCATTCATCCAGGAAAAGACAAGTACTCGTCCCTTTCGCGTGACGATATAGCCGGACAGGCTGTGGCAATGGGCCAGCGTCCCGGTTTTCGCATAGACATAGGGTCGGCCGTCCGGCCCGGGATACCATTCGGTCAACGTGCCGGAAACACCGCCCGCCGGAAAAACCTGGCGAATAAAGTCTATCCCCTTCTGCTCGAGGATGCGGGACAGCACCCAAACCAATGCCCGCGGCGTGGCCTGGTTGTACCGCGATAGTCCCGAGCCGTCGACCCAGGTCAGGTCCCGGGCGATTGGAGCCAACGGCTTGCGCAACATGCTGTCGATGATCATGCGTTCGTCCATGACGCGCGTGGCATAGACCGACGACGCCAGCAGGAGTTGTTCGGCGATGAAATTATCGCTCTCCCGCATCATGATCTTCAG
>CAYMLN010000420.1:0-2994 GCA_964391045.1 uncultured Saprospiraceae bacterium | reverse complement strand
GCAGGCACGTGGTAAAAGGATAGCCGAACCGCCGGTTCGTCGAATCGCGCAGATCGCGCCGGCAATCGGGGCATAGGTTCCTGTCCGGTGGTATGATCAATTGCGGCGAATGGGTCGCCGCGCTTTCGGCGATCCGGAAATCCGTCCAGTCGCGTGCAGGGGCATCGGCTATTGACACGGATGTCACGTATGCATACGTTGGCAGGGCTTCCAGCAAACGCTCCAGGAAGGATTCCGCTTCATGCTGGTCGGCCCTCAGATCGATATGCACCCCATCCGATCCGTTCGAAACGCGGCCGGCATATCCTGCTTCCTTCGCCAAGGCGTAGACGAGTGGTCGAAATCCTACGCCCTGCACCAGGCCGCGCAGGTGGATGTGGGTCCAGCATGGCTTCGCGTCAAGCACAACGCCTTTTCGCTCCCGAGACGGTGGTCGCGCGGAAAGTTCGTGCACCGATCGGGCAGTCATGCCTGTGTTGCGCCGGCAGTTGCAGCTAACTGTCCGTCGCCCGATGCAATACGGTTGCGCTGTTCCTCCAGCCAGTCGTACCATTCCTGCATGCCCTCGCCGGTCGTCGCGGAAACGCGGATGAAGCGCTCGATATGGCTGACCTCACGGGCGTAATCGATCATCTTGTCGACGTCAAACTTGACATACGGGAGCAGGTCGACCTTGTTGATGAGGCAGACCTGTGCGGAATGAAACATGTCGGGATACTTCAACGGCTTGTCGTCCCCTTCGGTCACGCTGATGATGATGACGCGGGCCGATTCGCCGAGATCGAACATCGCCGGGCAGACGAGGTTCCCGACATTCTCGATAAACATGAGGCTGTCTGCCTGGGGCTTGAGGGCCCGGATGGCGGCATTCACCATTTCGGCATCGAGGTGGCAACCCGTGCCCGTGTTGATCTGCACAACAGGGGCGCCGGTCGCCTTGATGCGATCGGCGTCGCGGGTGGTTTGTTGATCCCCTTCGATCACGGCGACAGGCCAGCGGTCACGCGTATCGGCAAGGGTGCGCTCCAACAGGCTTGTCTTGCCGGATCCCGGCGAGCTGACCAGGTTAAAGGCCGCGATGCCGCGCGCCTCGAAGAAGCCGCGGTTGCGCTCTGCCAGCAGTTGGTTCTTGTGCAGGATATCCTGCTCCAGCGTGATCACCCGGCTGTCGCGGGCGTGCAAATCCGTGGGGCCATGTGAATGCCCGGTAGCATTCGTGTGATTGTGCGTATCGGCGTGAACGGTATGTCCCGTGCCGCCGCAGCCGCAAGTCGTGCACATAAGCGGTGTGTTTAGAAATTTAAAAAACTGTGATCGCGTGCACGCGCAATTCCTTGCCGTGCACCAACTCGGTAAACGGACTCGCGCATGCCGGACATTTATTCATCGCCCGGCCGGCAGCGAAAACATGATCGCATTCCATGCACCGCGCCTGGCCCGCGACCCGATGCACTTGCCGGGTCGCTGCTGCTAATACGGTCCCTCGAACGGCTTCCGACCAGGCAAAATCCAACGCGGGCATTTCAACACCTGCAAGTTCGCCGATCTCCAATTCGATGTGCGACACGCCTGACGCACCCGCACGGGACACCGCATCGCTTGCGATGTCCACGATTCCCAGTGCGATCGAGAGTTCATGCATGGCTGCAAGCGACGATCAGGAGGCCTTCTCTGCCTGCCTGACGAAGTGGACAATACCCGCAACGCCGGAGATGATCACCAGGGCCAGTATGACCGGCACGATATGATCGGCAGTGAACAAGTAATGGGTGATCGTCCATCCACTGTCATTCCCGTGCGTGTGTCCGGCTGCGCCCGGATGAGCCATACCGATGAACGGAAGGACGAAAGCAAGCAAGAAAAAAGCCATACGTTTCATAGCACTTGAATTTGTGTCAAAAGGTAATCTGTCCGGCCCGCCGGCCGCATGATGAAAATCATGCCCGGGCATGATTTTCCTTATCGGAAACCCCTCTGCGCCCGGTTACCTTCAAAGCGGCTTTTATGCATCGTTCACCTTAATTCCGATTGCCTTATGTCCACCAAAACCGCGACCATTGCAAGGCCAACCTACTACGAGGAATTGCGCGCCAAAGGCTACTCGAGGCGGGATTTCATGAAATTCTGCACCATGCTCGCGGCCTACATGGGGCTCGAGAACGCCGGTGTCGCCCAGATCGCCAATGCCCTGCAGACCCATTCCCGGCTGCCGGTCATCTGGCTCCACTTCCAGGAATGCACCTGCTGCAGCGAATCCTTCATCCGGTCCTCCCACCCCATCGTCGCGGACATCTTGCTCGACAAGATCTCGCTGGACTATACGGAAACCCTGATGGCGGCTTCCGGCCATGCGGCCGAGGCCTCCATGCAGCAGACCATGAAGGACCACTACGGCGAATATATCCTCTGCGTCGAGGGCTCCGTGCCCACGGCGGAAGACGGCGCCTATTGCTGCATCGGCGGCAAGTCGGCCGAGCAGATCCTCGAGGAGACGGCCGCGGGCGCCAAGGCCATCATCGCGTGGGGCTCATGCGCATGCAACGGTTGTGTGCAGGCGGCCAAGCCTAACCCGACAAGCGCCACCCCGATCCACAAGCTCGTCCATGGCAAACCGGTCATCAAGGTGCCGGGTTGTCCGCCGATCGGCGAAGTCATGGCCGGCGTGGTCGTCCACGTCGTGACGTTTGGCACCATTCCGGAACTGGACGGCGCCGGGCGGCCGAAAGCCTTCTATGCCAAGCGTGTCCATGACTCGTGTTATCGCCGCCCGTATTATGATGCCGGGATGTTTGTCGAGAGCTTCGACGACGAGAATGCGCGCAAGGGCTACTGCTTATATAAAGTAGGCTGCAAGGGACCGAGCACGTACAATTCCTGCGGCATCATCAAGTGGAACAACGGCGTCAGCTTCCCGATCCAGTCGGGCCACGGCTGCATCGGATGCAGCGAGGCCAACTTCTGGGACGCCGGCCCATTCTATAAGCGGATGCAGTC
>CAYMLN010000419.1:2645-3030 GCA_964391045.1 uncultured Saprospiraceae bacterium | reverse complement strand
TGGCCTGACACATTCATGTCCGCGAGCACAACTCCCGGACAACCTTGGCGGCGATGCGTGACCAACTAAAAACAAAACCAAACCAACCAAATACCAACCAACACTTGCGCCATTTTCACTTTTTACTTATATTAGAATCATTAACCGCGCCGGACATCCGGCATTGGTTTTCCGCCCCTTGCGCGATCGACAGGATTGTCGATTCGGACTTATCAGGAATCAAACCATTTCCTCATCCGGGATCAACCCGCGCTGTGCAGGTCTGATGCCCACAACACACCACCTTATGAAGCCCACCAGCAACCCCAGCTTGCTCCCCTAGCCCGTTACGCATCCTTTGCACGGCCGATGGAATTGTCGGCCCGGACGCAATCGATTAACCTGA
>CAYMLN010000419.1:0-2635 GCA_964391045.1 uncultured Saprospiraceae bacterium | reverse complement strand
ACAAAGTCCCCACCACATGCATGTGCGCATTACCCTGATTGCATTTGCTATCTCATGGATAGCCATTACCGGCTCCTTAGCCCAGGTCCGGGAGCGACCGGATTGCCGGTCGAACGCAGGACCGGAGTTTGTCGAGTACTATAAAACGTTTGACAAGGAAGCCTACCGACAGGCCATGGGCCGGTACCTGCGCGAGGACCGTCGTGCCGTCCCCGTGCAATATGCTGTCCAGATCCATATCGTCCGAAGGGATGACGGAACAGGCGGTGAGAATATCAACACCATCCGCGACGAATTCGCGGATTGGATCAACCCGTACTTCGCGGATGTCGACATTGAATTCGTCGAGTGTGCGCCTGAGATCTATCACAACAGCACGGAATACTTTTCGCTGAGCGACGACGCCGAGGGCGACGCCATGTCGGTCGCGTGGAACGTGGCCGACGTGATCAACATCTACTATGTCGGTGACCCGGACGGCGCCTGCGGCTGGGCCCGTTTTCCATGGAAATTACCGTCGGATTACATCGTCATCGCCAACGGCTGCTCCGACAACCACAGCACGACCGTGCACGAACTGGGCCACTACTTCGGGCTGCTCCACACACATGAAACAGCCAATGGCGCCGAAAACGTGACGCGCAATAGCGGCGACGGATGCTGGAATTGTGAAGAGGCGGGAGACCTTCTCTGCGATACAGATGCCGATCCGGACCTCAGCGACCTGGCATACGACTATCCCAACTGTGCCTACTTTGGCACGGGTACCGATGCCTGCAACGATGACAGCTACACACCCGATATCGATAATATCATGTCCTATGCGGACAAGTACTGCCGGGATGTTTTCACGCCCGAACAATTGGCCCGCATGGCCTATTATCGCGATAATGACCGGGACTACCTGCAGACCGGCTGTCCCTGCGATAAACCGGTCGCGAGCTGCCGGAATATCATCGTCAATCTTAACCCTGCCGGCAATGCCAGCATCACTCCGGTCGATGTCGATAACGGGTCGACATACGATTGCGGCCTTGACACATGGTCGGTGAGTCCCAGCAGCTTCAATTGCAGCGATGTCGGCCAGAACGTTGTCACGCTCACGATCATCGATGACCTCGGTTGGGAAAGCACCTGCCAGGCCACGGTGACTGTTGCGGACGTGACGGATCCCACAATCACCACGGCGGCGGCCGGCATGACCGTGGAATGTGACGGAAGCGGCAACGTCGCCCAATTCCAAAACTGGCTTAACGCCAGGGGCGGTGCCTCAGCTTCCGATGCGTGTGGCGGATCATGGTCCAACAACAGCACCGGCCTGTCCGACGGATGCGGCGCGACGGGTTCGGAGACCGTGACCTTTACCTATACGGATCCCTCCGGCAACTCGGCCTCGACCATGGCCACATTCACCATCGAGGACACGACCCAGCCCTCCGTGACCTGTCCCGCGGATATCCACCTGCCGGAATGCGTGGAAACAGCCTCGTGGACCGTGATCGCCGGTGATGCATGCGGGGATGTCACCGTGGTCTCTGACCCGCCTTCCGGTTCGTCCTTCCCAAAGGGAAGCACGACGATCGTTGAGGTGACCGTGACAGACGCATGCGGACTTGTCAATACATGCACATTCACCGTAACGCGCGATCCCGACCTCGAGGTCGCCATCGATCCGCTGGGCACGAGTCCGCTTCCGACCTGTGCCGCCGGATCCGGCGCCCACCTGGTCCTGGGCTACGGCGGAGGTCCGACATGTGTCACGCTAAACGCCGTAGGCGCGGGTGGCCATGCACCCTACACCTATGCCTGGACCGGTCCTGCCGGACTGCCTGCCGGCAGCCTGACGGACGAGAATACGGCGTCCCCGACGTTCTGCCCCGACTACCAAACCGCCCCTTGCGTGACCTACGTCTTTGAAGTGACCGTCACGGATATTCACGGGTGCACGGAAACAGCCCAGGTCGAGGTCAATGTCGTGAATCCGCTCTGCACCTCCGGCAAGACCCCCAAAGTGAACATTTGTCATCGCCCGCCGGACAATCCGGCCAACGAACAGACCAACTGCGTATCCGCCAATGCCGTCGCGACGCACCTCAACGATCACGATGACTGCCTCGGCGCATGCGACGACGTCTGTGTCCTGTATACGCCGGGTGAAGCCATCACCATCCCGTTCGGGTCCATTGACCCGCTCACGCCGCAAGAACTGACCGCCTTGCCGAACCCGTTCACCCACAGCACGGAAGTGCGTTTCCGGGCGGCCACCTCGACGAATGCAAGACTGGAGGTCATGGACGCGACCGGCCGGATCCTGGCCATCCTCCACGATGGCCCGGTCGACAAAGGCGCGACCTACCAATACACGTTTGACGTGGACGGTCTTTCCGCCGGTATCTACATCGCCCGCCTGACCGGCGCCGATGGATCGATGGAGACCGTGAAGATGAGCCTGGTGAAGTAAGGGCCACGCTGACGAAATGACAGGGGCTGCAGCCGGTGAGGTTGCAGCCCTTTTTTTAGTCCCGTTGTGCCGGACTTGTTGTCCGGCACAACCATGTCCCGGAGCGCAACACCCCGACCACCCAACCACAGCATACAAGTCCGGGGGCGCAACACCCCGACAACGCATCTCCAA
>CAYMLN010000418.1:0-3040 GCA_964391045.1 uncultured Saprospiraceae bacterium | reverse complement strand
ATGCCGCCGGACTTGATGAAGCCGAACGGTTGAAAAGGACCGGGAATGTATGAATCCCCATGAGTGGCCGACGGGAATGCCGTGCGTTTGGTAAAGTTACGGCCCGGTCATGGACCGTATGTGTAATCTTTGATACACCGGGAGCAGTCGCGCGACAAGCCAACGACCGAAAGGCCCACGCAGGCAGAAAGCCCGGTGTCATTAAGGTGATTGATCCGCTAAACATTACCCTTTACATGTCCTGGTAAGGGTAAAATGCGTCCAGCGATAAACGATTTTCGCTACGCGTTACACATTACCCGTTACACATTACACGCTGATCCCTACACGCTAAACGCTAAACCCTACACAGTAACCATTAAAAAAACCACAAGGGCTCAAGCGGTACCAGGCCCGGCTTTAATAATAGCGCTTGCGTTGCACCTGCGCAATGTATTTGCCCAGGCGCATCACCTGTCGGGTATAGCCGTATTCGTTGTCGTACCAGACGTACAGCACGATGCTCCGGCCGTCGGGATGTACCAGCGTGGCCTTTGAGTCGTAGATCGCCGGGCAACTGTTGCCGATGATGTCGCTGCTGACGAGTTCGTTGCTCATCGAGTAGTTGATCTGCTCGACGAGGTCGCCCTCGAGGGCGGCTTCCTTCATGATGCCGTTGATCTCGTCAAGGGTCACAACCTTGCTCACCTGGAGGTTGAGGATGGCCAGCGAACCGTCGGGGACGGGCACGCGGATCGCATTGGAGGTGAATTTCGGCCCGAGGCCCGGGATGGCCTTGTCAATGGCCGAACCGGCGCCGGTCTCCGTGATCACCATGTTGGTGGCGGCGCCGCGGCCGCGGCGGTATTTCTTGTGCATGTTGTCGACCAGGTTCTGGTCGTTGGTATACGCGTGCACGGTCTCCACGTGGCCCTTCTCGATGCCGAGTTTGTCGTTGACGACCTTCAGCACCGGCACGATGGCATTGGTCGTGCAGGACGCGGCGGAGAAGATGTCGTGTTCACCGGGATTGAACATGTATTGGTTGACGCCGTGGACGATGTTCGGTACGCCTTTGCCGGGGGCTGTCAGGAGGACCTTTGCGGCGCCCTTGCTCTTGAGGTGGCGGCCCAGCGCGTCCTTGTCCCGGAAGGCGCCGGTGTTGTCAATGACAAGCGCATCCTGGATGCCATATTGGGTGTAGTCGATGTCCTCCGGCTGGGCGGCGCAGATCAGGTGGACGATGTGCCCGTCGATGATCAGCGCGCTGTTGGCCTCATCGGCCTCGACGGTGCCGGGAAATGCGCCGTGCACGGAGTCCATCCGCAGCAGGGCGGCGCGTTTCTCCGCCATCTCCGGTCCCTTGTCCCGCGTCACGATGGCCCGCAGGCGAAGTTGTTCGCCCCGGCCTTCTTGCATGATGAGTTCGCGCGCCAGAAGCCGGCCGATGCGGCCGAACCCATAGAGGACGACGTCCTTCGGCTGGGTCGCGGTGTAGTTTTCCGGGCCGATGAAGCCGGCGAGGGTTTTCGTCAGGAAGGCGGATTCCGACCCGGGCGTGTGGCCGGCTTCGAGCCACTCCCAGGCCAGCTTGCCGATGTCCATTCGCGCGGGGCAGAGGTCGAGGGCCAGCATGGTCTCGAGCAGGGCGGTGGTCGTCTCGATCTCGATCGGCTTGCCGACGAATTGCTTCGCATAGTGGTGCAGGCTCAGGATCTCCGAGGCGCGTTTGTCGATCAGCGGGTTGCGGAAGAGCACCATCTCGATGCCTTTGTCGTACCACAGGTCGTTGATGGCCTTGATGAATCGCGTGGCCAGTTTTTCATGGGCGATCCGGTTGCGGACCATTTCGGAGTATGCGGAAGTCGTCATGCCTGCGAAATACGGAAAAATCCGCGGGTTGGAGAAGCGACCCCGCGGTGTTTCGCTCCAGCCCGGATGCCCTGAAAGCAAAAAGCCCCGGCGCGGGCCAGGGCTTTTTGTGAAATTGCCTTCAGGCAGGCATTTTTATTTCATGTTGGCAAATGGAATGTTGCGCGCCAGGAAGTTGTCGAAGATCGCCTGCTTCTTGTTCTCATATTGCATGAGGGAAAGCAGGTTGGACGGCGAAAGGTATTTGCCGAAGGTCTTCGGCATTTTCTCCATCATCTTGGTGCGTTCCTTCATGGCGGCGATGGATTCCTTGATGAGTTCGTTGGCCAGTTCCGGCGTGATGTTGCCGAAGTTGTTGGCAAACTTGTCGACGACCATGAGGCGCTTCTCCACGTTGGCGATGCCCTGGTCATTGAACGCGCTATAGGCCTTGCCGAAATCAGACGTAGGGTCGATGTCCATGCCGAGCAGTTCGCTGACATTGTACATGTTGGCCGTCTTCAGTTCGTTGATGAGCTGCGTCTTGAGGTCCTGGGCGTATAGGCCGGCTGTCAGGGTGAAGGCCATGGCCAGGAGAATAAGTTTTTTCATGTTGTGTGTGTTTTGAATTTCGCGGCAAAGGTACGCGAGCATGTGCGGGCCGCTGTGTAACGAAATACAACACGAGATGGAGGAATCCACAGACGTGGTTTAGCAATTGTCCTGACCGTCCGGACGAGCGCACGTCATGGCAGATCGAAGCATGGGGAAAAACCATCAGGGCTTGATCACAGCCCCTCACCAGCCGGCACAGGAATCCCCGTTGATGTCCCAGACCGCAAGTCTGGGACAACCTGTTTAACTAGGCCACTGCCGCCACGGGCGGCTGGCCGAGCTCGCGAAGCCGGCGGATGTGCGACCGCAGGGCAGAGCGGAATGTCGGCTTGATGTTGTACGGCAGGCCGAATTCCTTCGCCGTGGCCTCGACGATCGGGTAGATCTCCTTGTAGTGCACGTGGCAGATATGCGGGAAGAGGTGGTGCTCGATCTGGAAGTTGAGCCCCCCAATGTACCAATTGAGGATGAAATTGTCCGGCGCGAAGTTGGCCGTCGTGCGGATCTCGTGCGCGGCCCAGTCGGCGTCAACGATGCCGGCCTCGTCGGGCAGTGGTTGGTCGGCGCCTTCCACGACATGGGCGAGTTGGAAGAC
>CAYMLN010000417.1:0-3048 GCA_964391045.1 uncultured Saprospiraceae bacterium | reverse complement strand
TATGGCTACAGCACAGAAGAGCATGATCGTACTCAGGAGCATTCCCCGCACGGATTTGTGTGCGTGCCAGCAATCGCATTGGAATTGGTTATTGTGCTTAGAACTCATCAAGCAGTTTTTTTATGTCCTTGTTCAGCCCATAGATGACCATCACCTCGCCTTCCTGCAGGACCGTCTTGGACGACGCCACTTCCTGCGCCTGGTGGACCGGTCGCATGACGCCCAGCATATTCCGCTGCTCGCCTTTGCGGATCGTGGTGAGGACAACGACATTGTAGTTCCTTCGGAACCCGATGTCGCCGAGGTTCATGCCATGGTACTTCGCCGGCCAGTTCAAATGAATCGACGAGGCCCTTGAGGCAGAGTTTCTTGGCCCATCGCTCGGCTGTTTCCTCCTCCGGGTGAACGATCTCGTCGACCCCGATCGCCTGGAGTACGCCTTCGTGAAGCCGGGAGATCGCGCGGCTGATGAGCCGTTTCGCCTTGAGGTTTTTCATGATCGCCGTGGCCATGATGTTGGCCCCCTGGTCTTCCCCGATGGCGACGATCACCACGTCGGTTTGCGCGATGGGCAGTCCGGACACTGTAATCTGGTCGGTCGCATCGAGCCGGATGACATGGGAGAGCTTGTCCTTCATCGCATCGACCTTGGCCATGCTGGCATCCACGCCGATGACCTCGTTGCCTTCCTGCGTGAGCTTCTCGGCCAGCGAGGCGCCGAAGCTTCCCAGTCCAATGATGATATATTTCTTCATGTTGGCGTTTTCAGTTGGTTTGAATCTCCTCTCCGGGATAATTATAGGCCTTGTGCCGGTGCTTGGGCATGAGGCCGATCATGAGCGTGAGCATCCCCACCCTGCCGGTAAACATCAGGCCGATGATGACGAGTTTGCCCGGGGTGCTGAGTGCCGCGGTGATGCCCAGGCTCAGGCCGACAGTGCCATAGGCCGAAAAGCACTCAAAAGAAATATGGTAGAGCGACTTATCCGCGTCGAAGACGGAGAGCAGGAACGTGCCGAAACCGAGCATGACGAGGGACAGCGCGATCACGGCAAAGGCCCGGCGAACGGCCAGTCCGCTGATCTCGCGGCGAAAAAGCTCGATCCGCTCCTTGCCGCGGGAAAGGCTGAGGATGTTTAGCGTCGCGAGGGCGAATGTCGTGGTCTTGATCCCGCCGCCGGTCGAGCCGGGCGATGCCCCGACCCACATGAGGAAGAAGATCAGCATGACCGTCGGGAACCGGAGCGCGGTCATGTCCACATTGTTGAAACCCGCCGTGCGCGTGGTGGAGGAGTTGAAGAACGCCATGACCCAGCGCCCGAAGCCGGAATGCTCGGCGAGGGTGTTGTCCTTTTCCAGCAGGTAGATCAGCACCGTGCCGAGCAGCAGCAGCACCGCAGTCGTGATAAGGACAATGCGCGTCTGCAGGTTGATCTGCCAGGGCTTCCGGAGATAGTTGCGGCCCTCGCGGATCGCCTCGATGCGGCGAGTAAACCCGTCCCGCAAGGAGGTCAGGAGGTTAAACAGGATCGGGAAGCCGATACCGCCAAAGACGATCAGCCAGGCGACGGTCCACTGGAGGATGTAATTGTAGCGCACCGGCGCTTCATACAGGTTATTGGTCAACGTTGAAAAACCAGCGTTGCAAAAGGCGGAAATACTATGGAATACCGCGTAGAAGACGCGGTCGGACATGCCCGGGATATTGTTCTCCGGCAACGTGGAGAAAAGCACGACCGCCCCGAGTGCCTCGATGGACAACGTCGTCAGGATAATGTTCTTGAGGGTATGGAACACCTCGCCCAGGCGCTGGTCCTGGTTGATCTGGCTGAGCACAAGTTGGTTCTCAAAGGATGAACCCCCGCGGAAAAAGTACGTGAGGTAACTGGCAAAGGTCATGATCCCCAAGCCGCCGACTTGGATGAGCACCAGGATAACGGTCTGCCCGAGGAGGGTGAAGTGCTTTGCCGTATCCAGGACGGTCAACCCGGTGACGCAAACCGCGCTGGTGGAGGTGAACAGCGCATCGATGAAAGAGATCCCGCCGGTCGTCGCATTGGGCAGGGACAGCATCATGGCTCCGCCGAGGATGATCAGGACGAAGCTAATCACAAAGAGCTGGGCGGGATTGAAGATCGTTTGCCGGAGGTCGACGCGCCGTGCGCCAAATTCCCGCAGCAGCACGATGAACACCGCCAGGTTCCGCCAAAGCAAGTTATCAAGGGCCCTGAGCCATTGGGGCAACCCGTCGAAAAGAATGCTCATGATGACCCCGGCCATGAAAAGCGTGGTCAGCACATCGAAGACGAGCACACGTGTCTGCCGGGACCTTCCGAGGAAGAGGTGCCGAACGAACGTCAGCACCACGCTGGTGGTCAGGTTGGCGATGAGCAGCCCGTCGATGATCCGCGACCAGTTCGCGTCGATGGGAAAGCCGACCTCAACGATCAGGGAGGTGGACGACACGAGGGCCAACATCAGCGGCAGGCGTTTTGCCATGTCG
Organism: uncultured Saprospiraceae bacterium; assembly: GCA_964391045.1. Taxonomy (GTDB): domain Bacteria; phylum Bacteroidota; class Bacteroidia; order Chitinophagales; family Saprospiraceae; genus Opimibacter. The sequence goes on along the minus strand of CAYMLN010000417.1, from coordinate 545 downwards.
ATCAACCGCCGGGCGGTCTGCGAGGGAGGTGTCTGTGTCGGCACGCCGGGATTGTCGCTTAAGCGCAGCGAAAGCTAGGCATTTCCAGCCATAGCGAACCGCTGGATGTGTCCATAAAAAAAAGCGCTGCCTTCCGGCAGCGCTCTAGTGTTATGCAATGACCAGTGTGCTTTACGATCCGCACATGATACACCCTTCCTCCATGGTGCACACCGGGCCGGAGGCTTCCATGTCCGGTTCGTTGGCGGCAGTGGGCGTAGGTGCATCTTCCGACCAGTCGCCGGCGGCATCCTGTTTGACAAACTTCCGCTGGTGCTTGTCGCTGAGCGTAAACTTGATGGGGTCGACGGCGGCCTTGCCCCGGAGGTAATACATGCCGGTCTTCAGGCCCTTTTGCCAGGCGTAGAAGTGCATGCTCGACAGTTTGCCCATGTTGGGGCTCTCGACGAACAGGTTGAGGCTCTGGCTCTGGCAGATGAATGCGCCGCGATCGGCGGCCATGTCGATGAGCGCCTTCTGGCTGATCTCCCACACGGTCTTGTAGC
>CAYMLN010000416.1:0-3049 GCA_964391045.1 uncultured Saprospiraceae bacterium | reverse complement strand
GAATACCGGCGTGATGAGGATGTCCCGACCGAGGACATGGTTATCGTACTGTCCGAATTGTCAAACCACCGGAATTGGTTCTCTGCATTGGACATGGCCAAGCCGACGAATGGCTTCATCCACACGGCCGACTGGGAAATGTTCCTCCACGCGCCGGCCATGTTTCCGGTAGCCTACGAGGTGATCGCGCTTCTCCTGCAGCGGCCGATCTATGCCAACGAGGACCTTTTCAAGCGCCTGGTGCACGATGAGCCGCGGGGATGCATCGATGATTTCTGCCAGGACAAGAAGCAGATCTTCCTCAAACTCCGCACGGCCGACATCTGCCAGGACTGCATGGACGAGTTCCAGAAGCACCATCCGATTCCTGTTATCGATCATGCCCTGGCCATCATGGAGTCCCTGCGGGAGAAGATGTTGTACGCACAGAATTTTCGCCAAAACAGCCCGCCGAGCCCGCTCCTGATCACGCGGGACAAGCGGATCTTCCTGCCCGAATACGTCAACATGGAGATTCCCCTGACACCGCTCGAGAAGACGCTTTTTCTCTTCTTTCTCAATCATCCTGAAGGCGTCTTGTTGACGGATCTCTGCGATCACCGGGAGGAGCTGTATGCGATCTATGCGTCGTTAGCCACTAACGGCGGCCGGGTGCAGCTGAAACGCAGTATCGACGGCATGACCAACGCGTTGAGCAATTCAGCGAGCGAGAAGATGTCGAAAATCAAGCGGGCCTTTGAGACGAATGCGGGAAAGACCCTGGCGCGACATTACTACATCCAGGGTGAGATGGGGGAGAAGCGGGGGATACCGTTGGATCGGGGGCTGGTGATGATGGAGTAAGATAGGCGGCATGGGGTTCTGAATCAGGATTTTCAGGATGGGAGGATTTACAGGATGGGCCACAATCTAGGTCCCAGAGCTAGTCGATGCTTCAACAGGCTCAGCACGAGAAGGCCGGCCTGGTTCCCGCGCGCAAAGCGAGGCTGTTTAGAAGGTTTAGAGGGTTGAGACGGTTTAGGATAATGGCGGTTTAGGTGCAAGGAATTTTATCGCCGTCTCACTGTCTCGCTGTCTCACTTTCTGAACACTGGGCCGGGGCTTCGACAAGCTCAGCCACCTGTCTTTTTCGACTCCATGGCTTTAAGCTCCGTGATCTCCGTTTCTCCGTGCGGGTTTTCTCCTCCACAACAGAGTAAGCGGAGTCAAGCAGAGGTCCCCTAAGGGAGGCTTTCCCCCTGGCGAATGGCTGGGTTATGTAGCAGGTATTGAACATTGCGCGGGTATAGATCAGGGGAGTCGAATCATTCGTCGAACACCATGTCCCCAGCGCCTGCAGGCGTAAAGCTTAACGGACCAGCGTCACGTCTCCGGCCAGTTTTATGCGCTCTTCACGCCCGGATCGCACAACGACCAGCCGGATGACGTAGACGAATACGGCGGGATTCAGGAGGTCGCCCTGGAAGCGACCGTCCCAGGTAAACGGATCCGCGGTGGATTGATAGACCATGTTGCCCCAGCGGTCGAAGATCTGCCCCTCGAGGACACGTACCGCGACCTCTGGCGATGCGGAATAGGCAAAGACATCGTTGATCCCGTCCCCGTTGGGCGAGAAGACGTTGGGGATGTTGATTTTGAGTTCGTCCACGCAATTGGCGTCCTGAAGGATCTCCGTGGAATCGCGGACCGTCGTACAATCGTCTGCCGCCACGATCGCATACGACCCCGGGGCATCCACAAGGAGGGTTTGCGTGACGGCTCCGGTGTTCCATCGGTATTCGGCCGGAACGGGAAGCGAAGCATCCAACAGGATGGTGGAATCAGGACAAAGCAGGAGCAGATCGGGCAGGTCAATATCCGGCAAGGGATCGCGCAGGACGACGGACAAGCTATCCGATACCGCCCCGCAAGCATTCGAAAGGGTGAGGACATAGGTGCCGCTCGCGACGACAACGTATTGGGTATCGGTCAGGCCATCCTGCCACCGGATGGCGTATGCGCCGAAGGGGGCGACCAATGTGACGGATTCCCCGGGGCACAGGAGCGTGTCGGGGCCCAGGTCGAACGCAGGCGGAATAGCCTCAAAGTCGATGTCTACCGTATCCGCGGTCGTCCCGCAATCGCTGGTGACGGAGACTGCATATTGACCCTCCGCATCTACGATGAGTTGCTGCCCTGTGCTTCCGGTCGACCACAGGATTGTCTCATTCATAGACGCAACCGCCGTCAGGATGACCTGATCACCTGCGCATGCCACGATGTCCGGCCCGAGATCTTGCGCAGGGGGCAATCCGGAAAAGGAGACCGCAATGGAATCAGTATCAGCGCCGCAGGCGTTTTGAACGAGCAGTGTGTATACGCCATCCTCCACGACGACAATCCGGGCAATGGTTTCACCGGTGCTCCAGGCGTAGTCGACGCCGGAAATGCCGGCTTCCAGGGTGATCGCCTCACCCACACATGCCGTGATGTCAGGGCCAAGGTTCAGAACCGGCGGATCGGAACTCTCCAGGATGACAAGCGTGTCTGTACTCGAACCACAGCTGTTGCTGATCGCCAGGATGATGGTCCCAGGCACTGATGCTTCAAAGAAGTCCGCCGTGGATCCGTCTTGCCAACGGTAGTCGACGCCGGGGATCCCCGGCTCGATCCGCAAGGTTTCTCCGGGACAGATCGCCTGGTCAGGGCCCAGGTCGAGCACAGGGACAGGGGGCAGGCCAGTGATCCACAGGGAATCAACCACGCTGCCGCATACGTTCGAAATGTTGACGCTTATCCATCCGGTGTTGTCGGTCGTGTAGGAGATGCCGCCGGAACCATCCGGCCATTGGATCGTGCCGTTTGCAGAGGATAGGGTAATCGTAATTGTTTCGCCCGGGCACAGTGAGGTGTCAGGACTGATTGAAACGGGATCTGGTGCGGCGAGGCTGCCGATCATGACGGTATCGACCGCGTCGCCGCATGCATTGGTCGCCGTGATACTATAGAAGCCTCCCGCGGAAATGCTGAAAGTTGGAGTCGTGCTGTTATCGAACCAACGCCAGGACAC
>CAYMLN010000415.1:0-3054 GCA_964391045.1 uncultured Saprospiraceae bacterium | reverse complement strand
GTCGGGTACAAGCAGGATTTCCACTTTGCCTATGGCCTTGACGGCGCCGTCGGGGATTCATCGTGGATGGAGAACGGGCCGGCGATCCCGTTTGCGGTCGTTGGTACGGTCACGCACCCGACCACGCCGTATGGCATCGATCCGATCTCCGGCGAGATCAACTGCGAACTCCCGGTATACGCCGGCGCAGGTACGGGCAGCTTTGTCGTCAACATCGGCGGCTCGATCTGCATGATCAACAAGGCCAACGCACTTGGCTTCAACAATCCGCTCAACAAAGGGACGTACGACGACCCCGTCTCCGTAGCCGTGCGCGGCAACGCCAACAATTTCGGCCAGGAACACATCTGGGCAATCAACCTCCCTGGCCCGCAGTCCGGTCCCTGGGAATATTGGGATGCCGAGTTCTGGGACCAGTTCCAGCACCCTGCCGCGCCTCCTGGCGTGTCCGTCCACGACGTGGCTTTATCCACCAATCCGGACATGTCGATCGACAAGGCCAACCGCTACATCGACACGTCCCTGTGGTTCTTCGCACCCCGCGCCTTTGCGGCTTTGAAACTCAATGAGTGGATCTGCTCCTGTGATGGTGTCGCCTCCGATCCGCAGGTCATCCAGGACTTCGAGTGCCAGCGCAACTTCAACTTTGGCGCCGGCGCCGATAAGCTCATGATCATCGACAATCCGGATGCGACCGACCCGAACACCTCCTCCAAGGTGGGCATGTATACCGACCCGGCCAATGATCCGTGGGCCGCACTTTGTGTGGACTTCGGCGGACCGGTTGACCTTTCCGTCCTCAACCAGTTCTCCATGCAGGTCTGGTCAAACACGGCAGGTCCCCTGCTGGTCAAGCTCGAAGGCGGCAGCAGCCCGGCCTATGAGGTGTGGACGGCGACGTCCGGCTCCGGCCAATGGGAGACGATCACCGTCGACCTTTCGTCCCAGGCCGCAGCGGAACACACCAAGCTCTGCCTCTTCCCCAACGGCGGTGTCGGTCAGGCCACGGAAGACGTCTACTTCCTGGACAACCTCCGCATGGACATGGCCAGCGGCATTTTCAATCCCGTCGTCGAGACGCTGCAGATCTCCCCGAATCCGGCCAGCGACATGCTGTACGTCCGGAACTCGGTCGGCGCGACCCGCCTCCAGCTGGTCAACACGCTCGGCCAGGTCGTCTTCGTGCAGAACGTCACCGGCCAGGATATCGTATCGCTCTTCTTGAGCGATCTCCAGACAGGCATCTACGTGGTCGGCGCGTATGACGCTGCCGGCAAGCTGCTGGGCAACGCCCGCATCATGAAGAACTGATCTTGGTTCGCCAGGCATTCCAAATCGAAAAGGCCGGCCGCAACGCCGGCCTTTTTCATGCCCGGATATCCCGTTTGCCGGGATTATCCCCGAGCCGTTAACTTTGGCGCCACGATGCAGTTTCTATATCCGGGATTCCTGTGGGCATTGACAGCGCTGGCGATACCCGTCATCCTGCACCTGTTCTACTTCCGCCGCTACAAGACGGTCTATTTCAGCAACCTGCGTTTTCTCCGGGAGGTGCGGGAAGAGACCTCCGCCCGAAACAAGCTCCGCAACCTGCTGATCCTTGCGGCCCGGCTGCTCGTGCTCGCGGCGCTCATCCTCGCCTTCGCCCAGCCGATCCTCCCGCTCCGCGACAAGGTGCAGGCCGGGATCCGGAACGTCAGCGTCTTTGTCGACAATTCCTTCTCCATGCAATCCTTCGGCGCGGAACTATCCCTCCTGGACCGCGCGCGCCAGAAGGCCCGCGAGGTCATCATGGGCTATGGCCAGGAGGACAAATTCCAACTGCTCGGCCACGACCTCAGCCCCGCGCAGAACCAATGGATCAGCCGCGATGACGCCCTGCAGCGCCTGGAGGAATGGGATTTTACCCCGGACGTGCGTCCCCTCTCCGTGATCCGCGGCCGCCAGCAGCAGGCCTTCGCCGGCCAGGACGGCCTCCGGGAAAGCTGGATGATCTCCGACTTCCAGCAAAGCATCATGGACCTCTCGCCGGCCGACACGCAGCTGCGGGTCAACCTGCTGCCGCTCCGCGGCGTGCAGGAAAAAAACGTCGCGATCGATACCGCCTGGTTCGAATCACCGGTGGTCACGCTCAACCAGTCGGTGTCGCTCTTCTTCACCCTGCGCAATTATTCTCCTGACGCGGTCGACAATATCCGCACCAGCGTGGTGCTCGACGGACAGGAACGGCCGGAAGGCACCCTCGATATCGCGGGCGGCGGTTCGATCACCGATACGATCCAGCTCACCGTCCTGTCGACCGGCTGGCACACCGCCGCCATCCGGATCAGCGACTATCCCGTGACGTTCGATGACACCTGGTACCTGACCTACCATGTCGAGGAGAAGCGCAACATCCTCGTCGTCAACGACCGAAAGGCCAACCCGCGCATCGCAGCGGTCTTTGCGCAAAACCCGTATTTCGAAATGACCGAGGTACCGGTCGGCCAAATCACCTTCGACCGCCTCCCGGACTACCAGCTCGTGATCCTCAACGAACCTGAGGTGATCACGTCGGGGCTCTCCGGCGCCCTGGCACGCTATATCCAGGAAGGCGGCAACGTGCTCTTTGTGCCCGCAGCGACAGGCGACCTGGTGTCGTACAATGCCTTCCTCCAGGGCAATGGCGCCCGGGCCTTCGGCCCATGGCGCGACGGCGAACGCGCCGCCGGGCGGATCAACACCGAGACGTTTGTCTATCGCGATGTATTCCGCCAGACGCGGCCGAACATGCGGCTGCCGAAGGTCAACGGTTCCTTCACGACGTCCGGCAGCGGGACGAGCGGGGAATCCCTGCTCGCGTTCCGCGACGGCGGCGACCTCGCCACGTTCTACGCCCGGGGCAAGGGCGCCTTTGCCGTGCTTCACGCCCCGCTCGACGAGCAGAAGAATGATCTTGCGCTTCAGCCCGAAGTCTTCGTGCCGTTGCTCTACAAGCTCGCCATCTACACCTCAGATGCACGGCCCCTCGCCTACATGATCGGCAAGGACGACCTCATCGGCGTCGACCTGCCG
>CAYMLN010000414.1:0-3055 GCA_964391045.1 uncultured Saprospiraceae bacterium | reverse complement strand
CCTCGACGGCCAATGTGGGCCTCACGGTGGCCTTCCGCTTGGGTTTCGGCTTGTAGAGCTCGGTCAGCATATCGTGCAGCCGGTGGGTCACATAGGTCTTGTTTTCCCCCTGGGACGGGTCCCGCTCCGCATTGATCGACAGCACCCCCTTGGTGGACGTGATGTGGTCGAACTTGGCCAGGGCAAGGGCCTTCTCCTCATCGGTGAGCCCCTTGCTCTTGGCAATATTGAATTGGAGCTTGACGCGGGTCTCCTTGAGATAACTCCGCTGGTTGTTTGTGATGGAAGGCCGGCTGAACGAGTACTTCAATTCACGGCTGATGATGGTCCAGTCCATAGTTCCTGTTGAAATTAGTTTTGCAATCACTCCGGTAACGATGCCGGATGTCGTTTCGAAATTACGCCGAAACCCCGGGCCGGCATTGCGCTCCACGGTCATACGCACCCCGACTAACGTCAATCCTGGCAATCTCCTTGCGAAAAGGCGCCAAGCGCCTCGGCCGGAGCGGCGTCATCCACTCGCTATCCCCTTGATGATCAGGCTATCAGCACCAAGGACACCGAAACGCGACCAGCCAATGCGCTGGAAATGGCAAACGACCGATGATCAACATCACCGAAAATCCTGATAAGAATCAAGCTGAAAATTTGACCGCCTTGGGGTGCGATATATAATCCGGAATGCTAATTTCACCGCCATAGGTTGTCAGCCAGGATGTGCGCCGAACCAAAAGGGGGTGCGCGGACATCCGGAAAAACGAAACAACGGCCAGCGTATGGGCAGCACAATTCGCATCAAGCGAGGGTATGATATCCGGCTTATCGGGCCGGCCAAGCCAACGATCAACGACCTTCCCCTGACGGACGTCATCGCCGTCAAGACGGATGACTACCCGCAGATCAAACCGAAATTTATCGTCTCACCGTCGTGGCCGGACAATGCCTGTTCGTCGACAAGCTCCGGCCGGAACTCAAGTTCACCTCGCCCGTGAGCGGCGAGGTGGCGGAGACGATCCTCGGGGAGAAACGTCACCCCGCATCCATCCGGATCCTGCCGGACAAAGAACAGACCCGATTCAAGTCGTTCGGCATCGCCGATCCGTCCCGCCTCTCCCGCGAGGACGTCATCCAGCGCCTGCTGGATTCCGGATGCTGGCCCTTCATCCGCCAACGTCCCTACTCCACCATCGCGGATCCGGCGACCACCCCCAAGGCCATCTTCATCTCCTGCTTCGACAGCGCGCCCCTGGCCCCCGACCTATCCCTGGTCATCGAGGCCGACGGCGCGAATTTCAATGCCGGCCTGAAGGCCCTCCAACAATTATCCGCCAACCTGCACCTCAGCTTCCGGGCGAACGGTTCCAGCACGAATGCAACCCCCTGGCTCGACGGCGTGAAGGCGAATGTGCACACCTTCTCCGGCCCCCATCCGGCGGGCAATGTCGGTATCCAGATCCACCATATCGATCCGATCCAGCCTGGCGAACGTGTCTGGGTGATCCATCCGCAGGATGTGATCATCATCGGGCGGTTGTTTACCACGGGCCACTATGATCCGCAGCGGATCATTGCGCTCACCGGCCGGTGCGTCAAGGAGCCGCAGTACTATCGCCTGATGACCGGTTACCGGCTGGCCAACCTCCTTTCCGGCCGTCTCGACACATCAGCGCCATGCAGGGTCATCCAGGGCAATGTCCTCACCGGCATGACATCCTCAACCGAGGACTTCCTCTCGGCGGGTGTCAATCACATCACCGTGATCCCGGAGAGCGGCGAGGCCGAATTTCTCGGCTGGGCGGCGCCCGGCTTCAACAAGCTGAGCGTATCCCGCAGTTATCCGTCCTTCCTCTTCCCCAACAAGGAATACGATCTCAATACGACCATCAACGGCGAGCATCGCCCCTTCGTCATCACCGGGCAGTACGACCAGGTCCTCCCGATGAACATCCTCCCGGTCTACCTGCTGAAGGCGATCCTCGCCAAGGACATCGAGAAGATGGAAAAACTCGGCATCTACGAGGTCGCCGAGGAAGACTTCGCCCTCTGCGAGTTTGTCTGCACGTCCAAGATCAACGTCCAGCAGATCATCCGCGACGGGCTTCACCTCATGCAGCTCGAGGAATAACCCGATAACGCCCGACATTCCCTTTTATACGCCTAAATCCACAGATCCGTGAAGCCGTTGCGCAGACTCATTCACAACGTCAAGCCCAATTTCGAGAAGGGCGGGAAGTACGAGCGTTGGTTCCCGGCCTTCGAGGCGCTGGAGACCTTCCTCTTCAAGCCCGCCACCCCGACGGCCGGGGGTGTGCATGTCCGGGACGCCATGGACCTCAAGCGGACCATGACGGTCGTGATCATCGCGCTTATCCCCCCGACGCTGTTCGGGATGTGGAACGCCGGCTACCAGCATCACCTGGCCTACGGCATGGAGGCGAGCCTGCTGGACAATTTCCTGTTCGGCCTGCTCAAGTCCTTGCCGATGATCATCGTCTCCTACGCCGTGGGGCTCGGGGCGGAATTCCTGTACTCGGTCGCCAAGGGGCATCCGGTCAGCGAGGGCTATCTCGTGACCGGCCTGCTGATCCCGCTCACCCTGCCGATCGGGATCCCGCTGTGGATGGTCGCCCTCGCGGCGATCTTCTGCACCATCCTGGGCAAGGAGATCTTCGGCGGCACCGGGTACAATTTCATGAACCCGGCCCTGCTGGCTCGCGTGTTCCTCTTCTTCGCCTTCCCGGCCTATATGTCGGGCGACATCTGGACCGATCTCACCCCGGAAGCCGGACATGCGATCGTCGACGGGTGGTCGGGCGCGACGAACCTCGTCACCTTCGATGCCAACTTCCACAACTTGCCTTCTCCAATGGATATGTTCCTGGGCTTTGAGCAAGGCAGCTTCGGGGAGACCTCCGCGTTGGCTTGTCTCATCGGCGCGATCATCCTCATCGCGACGGGGATCGGCAGCTGGAAAATCATGGCGTCGAGCGTACTCGGGGTCCTGGCCACGGGCTTCCTGATGAACCTGCTCGCCCCGGGTGACCTGCCGAACCAT
>CAYMLN010000413.1:250-3060 GCA_964391045.1 uncultured Saprospiraceae bacterium | reverse complement strand
ACCGGAGGGGTTGGGTTCATTTATTCCCTGATCTCTACCAGCCCGACGATCGTGAGCATCCCGGCGTTGTAAAGGGCATCATCCGGCCAGTCGGGGTGGCGTGTCAGGATCGTGTTTTTCAACGTCAGTATTCCTTCGTTATAGATCGAGCTGCCCAGGATTGTCCCTCCGCGAAGCTCGACATTTTCGATGCGGACGGTTGTGCCCTCCTGGATAAACAGGATCCGGTGGTCGCCGATCGCCCGTAAGCGGATCTGTTGACCGGGATCAGGCGCCATGACGATGTTGCGCGAAACGGTGATTTGGTCTGACGTAATGTCAATGAACTGACCGTTGATTTGCGGGTCAAACGTGATCGTGTCGCCAGCCGTTGTGCAGAGCAGCGCACTGCGCAGGGAGCCTGGCCCGTCATCCGCTGTCGTCGTGACATGCGAACTGCACGCCGTTTCACATCCGACATGGAGCTCATAGAAACCATTGGCTGAGGAGAACCCGGACAGGAGGATGTAGTACTCCGCACCGGCGACGGACGCAAAGGTGACTTCGCTGGACAACGTGCCAAAGACGCAATCGGAGTTGTCATCGTTCGCCGCCACGCATGTCAGGTTCGCGCACGATCCCGCGTAGACGATGATTTTCGTGTCAAATGAGGTGCTTGTCCCGCACGTGCTGACCGTGATCATGTCGCCAGTCCCTGTGAAGCGATGCCAAACGGATCGGAATCCGGGTACTTGCGATTGGCAGGGGATGTTCAGGTCGCGTGTCGCGGCCACGTTGCTCCCGAAAAACGTTTCATCGCAGACCAGTGCGATGGCGTTCGCGCATTCGTCATGGATGGGTTTGTACAGGCAATCGATATCAGCCGTCCAGCCTGGGCGAGTAACGGTGGGATCACTTAGGAATTGGAACGTCAGGCATCCTCCGGGGTCTGTGGCGACAAACGTCCCGGGCAATGTAGTCCCATAATACCCGCCTGAAGGGAACCCGCTCAGCGTTGCCGGATTGCCGCTGTGGATGATGGGACTGCTCGTTGTCGGGCCGTCGAAAATGTAGAGTGCATCAAATTCGCTCTCCACGTCGAACGCGGTGAAGGCGACGCTGATTACCTCATCCGGACCGGATGGGCATAGGACGGTTACGGTGTTTTCATTGTTCTCGTAATCGGAAGCGGCCCCCCCGCTGTCGGCGAAGAGCGACCCGCAAAGTGTCGTTTCCACGCAGGCGACATGGGCTGTCCAGCCCTCCATCGTGATTGAACCGTCCGAGGTAAAATGTGCGGTCAGGCACCCGGAAGGATGTGTCGAGAGGAAAGTCCCCGGCAGTTCCGATCCGGTAAATCCGTTGCCCGGGTGTAGCGGAGGATCGCTGGTCGCAGGGCCGTCGAACAGTTGCAGGAAGTCGTAATCCGGCTCAAGGTCGAACGTGAAAAACTCAAGCTCGATGATCTGGTCCGGTTGGTCCGGACAAAGGATCGTGGTGCTGTTCTCTCCGTTTGAATAGTGACCGGAAGGCCCGCCGGAGTCGTAGAAATCCGTGTTGCACCGTATCGGGCTGCATTCGATTGTCGCTTCCCATCCTGGCCGGGTGATCGAGATGTCGGAGGTGAACCGAATGGTGAGGCATCCGGTCTCGTGTGTGGAAATGAATGGACCCGGAATGATCGTTCCGGTGAATCCCTCGCCCTGATGAAGGGCCGGGGCCAGGGTATCGGGGCCATCATAGACCCGCAGGAAGTCCCATCCATTTTCCAGATCAAAGCCCAGGAAGGTCATCGCCGTCTTGTCGCCTGCGAGCGCCGGGCAATATGTTTCAGTGTAGTCCTCGTTGTTCCCGTAATTTCCAGTGGCGCCGCCCGTATCGAAGACGGTGGCATCGCAGGCGATCGGCATGCATTCCACCTCGGCAGCCCAACCGGCGGCATTAACCGTTGCGTCGGAGGTGAAATGGAGGGTCAGGCAGCCGGATTCGTGCGTGGAATATAGGTCGCCGGGACTTGCCGTTCCGGTGAATCCCTGCCCGGTGTGCAGGGGCGGAGCATTGATGGAAGGGCCGTTGTAGATCTTGAGGAAGTCGAAGCCTGCCTCCAGTTCGAACGCCAGGAAGTGGAGGAGTACCTTGTCCTCCGGATTAACCGGACAAAGCGTATCGATGACATCTTCGGCGTTTCCATAGTTGCCGGTTGGGCCTCCGCTGTCATAGACGGTTGTGCCGCAGACATCGGCGGGTCCGCCCGGATCGCTGCATCCGATCACGAAGTCCCCGAAGCCGACGGGATACGATCCCACATTGATTGTCGCGATGGCTGTGTTGTCGCTCGCCTGGATTACCGTAACCTTGTTGTACCCCGGATTAGTGACATAGATCAAGGCGCCATCGCCGCTGAGGCTGATCCCGCCGACACCGCAGCACATGCCGGTCGCATACCCGGTAATGTCCAGGGTGGCGATATCGACAATACCCAGGGCGGGCCCCGGGCTATCCTCGAAGAATCCGGCATATAGGGTTTGGCCGTCCAGGGAAACGCATATGCTGGTGCCCAGAAAGCCAGTTGGAAAGACGATCGAATCAATGACCGTCTCCGTTGCGGTCTGAATGACGTAAATCGTCCTGTAGGTGTTCATGACAAATGCAAGCGCCCCATCCGGTGTGAATTTGAGATCGGCGCCGAAACTGGGGAGGGGGATGGTACCTTCCAGGCTAAAAGTGCTCGTGTTGATGATGCTGATCCGGTTGAGATCATAATCCGACACATAGGCCAAGCTGCCGTCGGGCGTGAGCTGGACGGCATAGGGCAGGCCGCCGACCGTGAT
>CAYMLN010000413.1:0-240 GCA_964391045.1 uncultured Saprospiraceae bacterium | reverse complement strand
CCGTGATCGTCTCCAGGACCGTATTGGTGGACGTTTCGATGACGGTAACAGTACCGTTGTTATTGGCGGTCCAAACGGTCGCGTCATCGGGGGATATCGCGATGCCCCGGGGTCCGCTATTGGCCCCCAACGGGACCGTGGCGACGACAGATTGGGAGGCCGTTTCGATTACGGAAAGGTTGCCCGATTGGGAATTCGTTATATAGACATGGGTGCCTTGTGAGGAATGGCAGACATAGG
>CAYMLN010000412.1:0-3066 GCA_964391045.1 uncultured Saprospiraceae bacterium | reverse complement strand
CGGGCATGACCCGACCGACACCTCCGGTATCGGCCGGGGCGACGTGTATGACGTCCATGTGGCCCGGGACGGCCAGATCTGGCTTACCCTCCGATTTGGCGGACTCAATCGGTTTGACCCGCTGACAAAGACCTTCCATCATTACGCCTTTCCCGACCATTCCTTCCTGTGGGCGCAAAGTGCGTACAGGATCCATGAGGATCCTTCCGGTTTATTGTGGATCGGGGGTTCAAAGTTCCGGCTAATGGCTTTCGATCCGCGGACATCCACCATGATCGCCTACACCCCTGATTGGATCAATGCTGAGCGGGACCCCGGGCGCCTGAATGTCATTGGTATCGCGCCGGACGAGTGGAATCCGGATCAGCTCTGGCTCACGGTCCTGGACTATTCGCACCCGGGCTCCCTGGTTCCGGCATACGGCCTGGTCGCTTTCAATACGCAAGACCGGACATTCACCCCGGCGCCTGCCGGCGGGCAATCGCAGCTTGTCGACGAACAGGGCGTGATCTGGGGAATCGCATGGTCCAACCTGATCACCCGATTCGATCCCTCGACGATGCAGGGCGATACGTTTATGTACAATTTCAAGCCCCTGAACGGGTGGGATCGGCCACTTGCCCGCGATATTCTGTTCCATGAAGATCGTTTGTTGGTGCTGACGTCCGCCGCCTTGCTCGCTTTCGACAGGAAGGCGAAGCGGTTTGACGTCCTGGTGCAGAATCCCTCGACCGAGCGGCTTTGGCTAAGCCTTTATGCGGACAGCAATGGCAACCTGTGGATCGGCACGTCGGAAGGGGCTTTGGTCATGGTTCCCGAACAACGCAGGATACAATTCTTCTCCCTCGGCATGTTTGGTACGACGAAGCGATTATATCCCGCTTGTCTTGCGTACGATCCTCTATCGGAGCGGGTTCTCCTCGCTCATCAGGCCGATTCATTGTCCAGGCGCGTGTATACACTTCCACTGGATGCCCATACATGGCCGAACAACCTTTTTTTTGAGACGGAGCATCCGATCGACGGCATTGCCGTGGATGCCCGCGGGGCGACCTGGGTTGCCGGCGGAGGCAGGATTTCCCGAGCTGATCCATCCACAGGACGTTTCCTGGACGGCGGCTTGCAGGCGCCTCCGACCGGGGCCGTTCCAGGCCTCTATGGCTTGCGGGCCAATACGCGCGGATGGGTTTGCGGCGCGGGGCGTGGCGCATTCATCTGGTTTCATTCGGATAGGCGCGCAGTACGGCGCGTATTGGCCGACTCGCTTGCCGGGGAAGGAGGTGTGGGCGTGCGCGTCGAGGGATTCAACGGGTTTGCCCTTGGATCTGGCGATCGGGCATATGTCTATGCCCTCGATCTGGTCGAGATCGACCTGGCTTCCGGAAGAACGACCCGACTCCCGTATGACCCGCGGATCAATCCGGACAAGGGGTCCATCCGTGCGGTCGCCGTGGACCCTTCGGGAGACTTTTGGATCAGCGCATTTGCAGGGATCGGCCGTTTCAGGCGGAAGGGGGACAGCCTGGTGATGGTTGACCGATTCACCGTGCGGGACGGTTTGATCAGCCCGATCCTCGAGGATATGCATGTCGATCATGCCGGCCGTGTTTGGACCTTCTCGGCCAGCGGCATGAATGCGATCGATCCCGGCACGCGCGAGGTTCGCTATTTTGGAACGCAGGAGGGTCTTCCGATGGCCTACATCGATGCCGCGCAGGCGCTCAACCTGCCGGACGGGCGCGTGGTCACCGTTTGCGCCAATGGCATGATCGTGTTTCATCCGGACACCTTGTGGCATGCCGCGGCGTCTGTCGATGTCCCGGTGGTCGTTCGCCAGGTGCGCTTGTCGGGCAACCCGGTGATCTTTCCTGCGACCACGACACAGGAAAGTCCTTTCGTCCTGGGTCCATCCCGACAGGTCATTGACCTGGAAGTACAAGGACTCGTTTTTCCGACGGATCACAGGGTGGAATACAGCTATCGTATCCGTGGATTTCAGGACGAATGGATCTTCATCGGCCGCAACCGATTTATTACCCTGCCCAATCTTTCGCCCGGCGCCTATGTCTTTGAGGTCAAGGCTGGTCGTCCGCAAGCGGTGTCGCCCGTGACCGCCGTGCATCTCTTCGTCAGGGCCCGTTTCCACGAACTGTTGGTGTTCCGGCTCGGCCTTACGGCCGTGTTTATCCTTGGCGGCTACTGGATCTTTCGCCGACGGATGCAGGTGATCCGGGACAAGGACCGGGAGCAGGCCGCGATCAACCAGCGCATGGCCGAGCTGGAGCTGAGCGCCCTGCGGTCGCAGATGAATCCGCACTTCATGTTCAACAGCCTGAATTCGATCAAGAACTACATTCTGCATGCCGAACCGCGCGTCGCGGCCGAATACCTGTCCGATTTCGCGCATTTGATCCGCATGATCCTCCAGCATTCCCGGGAGCGGACCATCACCCTGGCAGAGGAGATCGAGACCTTGAAGTTGTATGTTGAACTGGAACAACTGCGTTTTGACGAAGCCTTTGCATTCGTGTGCGAGGTCGAACCTGGCCTGCCCGTGGACGCCCTTCCGATCCCGCCCATGCTCCTGCAGCCTTACCTGGAGAATGCCATTTGGCATGGATTGATGCACCGCGAGACTCCGGGGCTCCTCGCCCTCCGATTCAAGGCCGACGGTGACCATGTCTTGTGTGTGATCGATGACGACGGTATCGGCCGGGAGCAGGCGGCCCAGCTCAAGAGCCTCTCCGCCACGCGGTATAAGAGCATGGGCATGGGGCTGACGCGGGAACGGATCGATATCCTCAATCGCCTGGAGTCCCTGGGGATCCAGGTGGCCATCATCGACAAGCGCACGCCTGACGGAAAGCCGGAGGGTACCCGTGTCGAGGTGCGCCTGCCCATGAAGACAGAAAATGCTTCAACCTTCAACGCCGATCTGCCATGACTAAGCTTAGCGCCATCATCGTCGATGACGAGCGGAGTGCCCTGCAGGCGCTTCAATATGAACTCGATACCTATTGCCCGGAAGTCCGGCTTGAAGCCTCGTTCAAGGATCCGCATGAGGCG
>CAYMLN010000411.1:0-3079 GCA_964391045.1 uncultured Saprospiraceae bacterium | reverse complement strand
AGCTCATCGACGAGCTGGCGAAGGGGAAGGCGATGGAGAAAATCCTCAGGCAGAGGGCATAGCGAAAAGGGTGAACGGCGAACGGAAAAATTGCCGTGGTAGGCGTCCTCGCCGACCACATTCGGATGCTTTCCGTGATCTCCTTTCCTCCCTGCGAAAAGGGTGAACGGCGAAAGGCATAGCGCAGAGGGCATAGCGAAAAGGGTGAACGGCAAACGGATACTATTGACACGTTTAATGTGTAATGTGTAACGTGTAATGCAAAGAAACCCCTGCGTTGGAGAACGATGAATCATTCAGCAGGAGCTACCGTGTTTTACACATTAACCATTACACATTACACACCCCAAGGTGCCGCTTGACCTTGCCAATGACTGAAGGCAAACGACAGCGCCTCAATTCGGCTAAAACCTTTTGTGTAATCCGGTGAACTCATCAATGCCGAAAAGTTCATCTAACCGAATTGCCGTTGAATGGCGAACAGCCGTATTCTGCGTCTCCGTGAGAGATATGAAAGACCCCGGACAGTATCGGACTTTTACCGACCTCCCCTTTACAGGGCACCAGCTATCCACCACAGAGCAAGCAGCGTGCCGTAATGGTTCGCAGAAGTGGAGGCTCCCTGCTGGCTCGACTGTCTCAACTGTCTCAACTGTCTCAACCTCATAAACCTGCAAAGATTTAGCCGGCCATTCTCCATTATCTTCGGCTTCAACCCGTCAGGCAAATCAAAACCACCCGCCCATGCTCCGCCCGATCATCCTCTTCCTGCTGCTCAACTTCGGCGCCCTGGCCATCGGCGGACTCTTCACGGGTCCGGGCGTGTCGTCCGATTGGTACGCAGGACTCGACAAAGCCCCGTGGACCCCGCCGGGCTGGGTGTTCGGGGCTGCATGGACGACCATCATGACCCTCCTCGCCGTGTACATGGCCTCATGGTGGACAATCGCGCCTGTCAAGCGAATCGTCCTGGGCCAATACGCGGTCCAGTGGGTGCTCAACGTGAGCTGGAACCCGGTCTTCTTCCGCGGGCAACTGGCGCTGCCCGCGCTGATCCTCATTGTCACCCTGACCTTCCTGATCGGGTACTGGCTGTTTCGCAACGCCGCCGCACTGAAATGGCGGTCGGCACTCCTGGTGCCTTATTTCGCGTGGCTGCTCATTGCCACGTCGCTTAATGCGTATATCGTCCTTAATAATTGATGGTGTGTTAGGGGTTGGCCCCAAGCATCTCAGTGCCGGAATGATTTTTTTCTGACTTGGGCACTTTCAAATTTCCCACAGAAGCACAGATTGCACCACAGAGAAACAGAAATGTCTGCGGAATCTGCGGCACAATCTGTGCCTCTGTGAGAAATTTGGAATCCACAACGCCTTTCCCATCAATTCACGCCCGTAGATCAAGTTAAACACTTAAACATTTAACCATTTAAACACACCTTAAACCCGACCCTCTAAACCCTAAACACTCTCTACCTTTACCCCATGATCGATTTCAACCTCCTCAAACGCATCTCCGAGACCCCCGGTGCGCCCGGCTTCGAGGCCCGCATCCGCGACCTCGTGCGCGATGAGATCCGCGACCTCGTCGACGAGATGTACATCGACAGCATGGGCTCGCTCATCGGCGTGCGCAAGGGCGCCGAGCCGAAGCGCGTCATGGTCGCCGCCCACATGGACGAGATCAGCTTCATGGTCACGCACGTCGACGACGAGGGCTTCATCCGCTTCCACCCGCTGGGCGGGTTCGACCCGAAGACGCTGACGGCGCAGCGGGTCATCGTCCACGGCCGGGAGGAGATCATCGGCGTGATGGGCAGCAAGCCCGTGCACCTGATGAGCCCGGAGGAAAAGAACAAGACCCCCCAGATCAAGGACTACTTCATCGACACGGGCCGGCCGGCCGAGGAGGTGAAGAAGCTGGTCGACGTCGGCGATCCCGTGACCCGCGAACGCGACCTGATCATGATGGGTCCGTGCATCAACGGCAAGTCGCTCGACAACCGCGTCTCCGTATACATCCTCATCGAGGTGCTGCGGGCCATCAAGGGCAAGGCCCTGCCCTATGACTTCTACGCGGCCTTCACAGTGCAGGAAGAGGTCGGCCTGCGCGGCGCGTTCAACGCCGCGGGACACATCGACCCGGACTTCGGCATCGGGCTCGACGTGACGATCGCCTTCGACACGCCGGGCGCGCAGCCCCACGAGATGGTCACCCGCCTCGGCAAGGGCGCTGCCGTCAAGATCCTCGACGGCTCGATCATCTGCGACACACGCATGACGGCCTTCATGCGGGACGCCGCCACGCGGCACAACATCCCCCACCAGCTCGAGATCCTGCCCGCCGGCGGCACCGACACCGGCGCCATCCAGCGGCAGGGCAGCAAGGGCTCGATCGCCGGCGCCATCTCCATCCCGCTCC
The DNA here is from genome assembly GCA_964391045.1 of uncultured Saprospiraceae bacterium. Lineage (GTDB taxonomy): Bacteria > Bacteroidota > Bacteroidia > Chitinophagales > Saprospiraceae > Opimibacter. The sequence continues at coordinate 657 of CAYMLN010000411.1, read as the reverse complement.
GCCACGTGCACCAGAGCATCGAGATGGCCCACATGGGCGACATCCGCGCGACGATCGACCTGCTCGAGGCGACCGCGACCGAACTGCATACCTGGAACTGGCAATTCTGACCCGATGGACTGGACGGAAAACGACAACAAGCTGACGAAGGAATTCGTCTTCGACGACTTCGGCCAGGCATGGGCCTTCATGACGGAGGTCGCCATGCTCGCCGAGCGCAAGAACCACCACCCCGAGTGGACGAACGTGTGGAATCGCGTGATGGTCTCGCTGACCTCGCATGACGAGGGCAACGTGATCACGGAGAAGGACCGCAAGATGGCCGAGGGCATCGACCGGATCTTCGAGCGCTACCTCTACCGCAAATGACGGGCTTCAAGAGCAAGCTCCCGCAGTTCGGGACGACGATCTTCTCCGTGATGTCGCGCCATGCCCAGGAGCATGGGGCGATCAACCTCTCACAGGGCTTCCCCGACTTCGACACGGACCCGCGGCTCATCGAGCTCGTCACTGAGGCGATGCAGGCGGGGCACAACCAATACGCGCCGATGCCCGGCCTGCCGGACCTCTGCCGGCAGATCTCGGCCAAGTTGCACCGCGATTATGGCTGGCTGCCCGATCCCGACCGCGAGGTCACGCTGACCTCCGGCGGCACCG
>CAYMLN010000410.1:0-3084 GCA_964391045.1 uncultured Saprospiraceae bacterium | reverse complement strand
GTGTTGCGATCGTGCTCCACTGCGTTCCGCTCGATCATGCAAACCCCGGGGCGCCCCGCCCGCGCTCCTTTTATTAAGGATGGTGGATCGCAGTAACTTTTCGCTTTTCGTTTTTAGCTTTTAGCTTGACCTTGTCTTGGGCCTGTCACATTTCTCGCAGAGGCACGGAGCGTGGGTTCATGCCAATAATGGACTTAAGGTTGTTGATGCCATTTCGCATTAGCGAGTTGGGTGGAGATCACGGAATCTGAACAATTAATCCGCGGGGGCAAGCCCCGCTGCAATGTTTACTGTTCGCCGTTTACCTTTTTGCGCACGGAGCTTGACAATGATTCCTTCTCGCTGTCTCGCTGTCTCACTGTCTCGCTGTCTCACTATCTAAGGAAGCAGCGCGGACGCCCCGGGGTTGCAGACCCGCATACGCCCGGGAGTGCGATCGGGTCGCACACAGGGGTTGGGGGCAAGCGCCGCGTTACTGGCGGAGGTCGCGGACAGCTTTTCATTTATTCGCTTTTCAATGCGGGGACAATCGTTTGCTGTTTCTTTCTTTTTCAGTAGGTTTGAAGAAGGGTGATCGCCCAGGCGGGGCGCGGGGACAGGGGGGCAGCATTTCCCAAACCAGCATCTTTGGTGATGAGCGAATTGAAGACCAGGCAACATGACGGCGACGTGACCGCATTCATCAACGCATTTGCGGATACGGAACAGAAGCGGCAGGATAGTCTTGCGCTGGTGCGGCTCATGCGGGAGGTGACGGGCGAAGAGCCGAAGATGTGGGGGCCGTCCATCATTGGCTTTGGCGTATATCACTACAAGTCGGAGCGCAGTCGCCAGGAGGGGGACTGGCCGTTGGTCGGCTTCTCTCCGCGCAAGGCCGCGATCTCGTTGTATGTGTATACGGGATCTCCGCAGCACGCTCATCTTCTTGACGGATTGGGGAAATACACAATGGGCAAGGCGTGCATCTATGTCAAGAAGCTGTCGGACATCAACATTGACATATTAACGCACCTGATGAAGGAAACCATCAAGTTCCTCCAGGACAAGTACGGAACGTAAAACAACACCGAATATGGACAAGGCTACCCTCACCATGATCGAGAACCTGTACAAGAACACGGGCAAGACCCTCGAGGAATGGATAGTCATCGTCAACGGGAGCGGCCATGTCAAGCATGGCGAGATCGTCAAGTGGCTCAAGGAAACGCAGGGCCTCACACATGGCTTTGCCAACCTGGTCGCGCACAAGGCGAAGGGGTCGGACGCCGGCTCCGCAGCCGACATGGACGATCTCGTTGTCAAGCAATACCAGGGCAAGGAGCATTTCAAGCCGCTCTACGATCACCTGATCGCGGCAATCGGGACCTTTGGCAACGACGTGGAGATCGCGCCCAAGAATGCCTATGTAAGCCTTCGCCGCAAGAAGCAATTCGCCACGCTGGGTCCCGCGACGAAGACGCGGTTTGAGGTCGGGATAAACCTGAGAGGCCAGCCGCCGGCGGGCAAGCTGGAAGCCGAAAAACCCAATGCGATGTGCTCCCACAAGATCAACCTTGCCGGCCTGTCGGACATCGATGAAGAGGTTCTTCGATGGCTCCGCGCAGCATACGATCATGCCGGATAAGGGCTGTCAAGCCATTGTGAGCGGGTTTGCCCGAAACCCCCTCGTCTGGATGACCCTGGCGTTCAAGTCCAGGGTTGATTCGCTATCATCGCATTGCCCTGGCCGCCTATCATGACTGGCAACCGCATTGCCTATATCGACCACATCAAGGTGTTGCTGACCTGCCTGGTCGTGGCCCATCACGCGGCGCAGGCCTACGGGCCGACAGGCGGCGTATGGGTCGTGGACGATCCGGCACAGGCGGCCTGGTTCGGGGATTTCTTCTTCGTCAATGCCGCGTTCATGATGGGCTTGTATTTTTTCATTTCCGGCTACTTCATGGTCTTCTCGCTGAAGCGCAAGACCCGGCCGGCCTTCCTCCGGGACCGCTTCCGGCGATTGGGCATACCGCTGCTCGTCTTCACCTTCCTCGTCTTCCTGCCGTTCAACTACCTCGGGGCGGATGCGCCGGGGCCGGTCGTTCGTTTTTTCCTCGACAGCTATTTCCATCATCCCCCCATCGCCACCGGGCATCTGTGGTTCGTGGCGTCCCTGCTGGCCTATTCCATTGTTTATATCTTCCTGGTGCACGACCGGTTTGTTGCCTGGTCGGCCAAGGCGGGCCGGCTGAAGACCTGGCACATCCTCGTGTTCATGGCGGTCGTGGCCACCCTGGGCTGGATGGTACGGTTGACCTATCCGATCGATACGTGGCGGACCTGGCTCATCCCGCTGGAGCCAGCACACCTTCCGCAGTACTTCGCCCTTTTCCTGGCCGGGACGTTCTTTCACCATGCGGATTGGCTGCGCGCCCTGACCCTCCGGCAGGGGCTCGGTTTCCTGGGCGTGGCCATCCTCGTCTTTGCCACGCGGGATGCCTTGCCGGGCGGTATCGGGGATCATAGGCTCGCAGAGTCCTGCATCGAGACCTTGTTGTGTGTGGGCTTAGGCCTGGGCCTGCTGACTGTTTTCAGGACGTATGTCAACGGCACGAACGGTCTCATGTCTGCCCTGTCCGCGAATGCCTACGGCATCTACCTGGTCCATGTCTTTGTCGTGATCGCCCTCCAGCGGGTCCTGCTGGACATCGCGCTTGGCGCGACGGTCAAGTGGGTGATCGTCACGCTCCTCGGCATCCTCGTCTCCCTGGCGCTGTCGGCCCTGCTTCGGCGAAATGCCTTTGTCAAGAGCGTCATCTGAGCCTTCCATGGGCCGAGAGCGGCACAGTATTTCGTATACGTGAATCCTTGGGCTATTCTATTTTCATCGATGATGTTGGGGGTGCGTTGAATCGTCAATGAAAGCCAATCGGTTCTTGCGCATTGGCATCGCAACTTTTAGCTTTTCGTTTTTAGCTTTTCGTTTTTAGCTTTTAGCTTGATCCTTTCAGGGGCCTGTCACATTTCCCGCGGAGACACGGAACGCCGAACTTTCCCTTAGGATGCTTGCGGTTTTAGAAGCATCATCGCGTTAGTGATATG
>CAYMLN010000409.1:0-3103 GCA_964391045.1 uncultured Saprospiraceae bacterium | reverse complement strand
CGAACGCCCAGGGCGAAGAACTCGAGTCGTACACCAATGCGACCGGCTTCCACATCGGCTTCATGTTCGGGTACAAGTTCACCGACCTGGTCGGGATCCGCGGCGAGCTGAACTTCTCCCAGCGCGGCACGAAATATGCCTTCGAGGGTGAATCCTATTACCTCCTCGGCAAGTACACGAGCCCTTCGCTTTTACTGAAGGAAGGAACGCGGAACCAGACCCAGACCGTGACCAACGCCTACCTCGATGTGCCGGTGATGGTCTATTACAAGCTCGGCAATTTCGAACTCGCAGGTGGCCTGAACACGGGCCTGCTGGTCGGCTCGACCGGCGGCGGCAACATGACCTTCAGCGGCAAATCCCCGACCACGGGAAATGATGTCGCGGACTTCGATGTCAGTCTCCGGCACAACTACTTCAAGGATGACGCGATGGGCGCTACCGCGGAGACCTTCGACGTGACCGTCGACGGCCGGAAATACAAGGTTCCCGTCGCCACCGGCGCGTACTATGATTTCACAACGAAGGACAAGAATCTTTACCAGAGCCTCGACTTCGGCCTGGTCGGCAGCCTCGCCTATTACCTCAACGAAGGCTTGTTCGTGAGCGCCCGCTATGTCCACGGCCTGTCCGACGCCGACCGCAACGAATACGACCTTTCGCTCGCGGAGTTGCAGCCGAACAATACGCCCGTCCAGCGGGCCGACAAGAACACCACGCGGAACTGGCAGTTCAGCATCGGGTTCTCCTTCTGAAACCCGTCAGGCGCAAGCCGAGCTTGCGCCTAACAAAGCAAGTCGTGTAAACTATCGCGGTCCCGATAAAAACGGGACCGGCTTTTCGACAGTGGGAACCCGTTAGGCGCAAGCTCAGCTTGCGCCCAACAAGGCACATGGCATACGACATCGCGGTCCCGACAGTACGGGACCGGCTGCACGACCGAAGATCAACGTGCTACTAAGGCGATTGGCTACGCCCTTCATCATGCAAGGATCCTGAGGTATTGTCCTCAAATCAACTTGAATCGAAATGTCTTGACGCGGATGTCCCGGGATGTCTGGCCATAATGGTCCGCACCGTTGGCCTCTGGCTGAACAGCTCCGTAGGAGCGACGCATACCGTAGCCCGGGGTTTCAACCCCGGGTCCGGATGAAGTCGCGAGGAGCCGATCACGCATAACGTGATCGCGATTCATGATACGCGTGGCAATCTTGGACGCAAGCTGAGCTTGCGCCTAACGGCACGCCTACATCAGGAACAGGCAGGCCACGCCGATGCTGACCACGCCGGTCGTAAAGCCGAGATAGACCTCGCGCGGCTCATGCGCCTTGAGGATCAGCCGGGACGTGCAAACGAGGCCGGCGATGATGACCGATGCATAGAACAGGATGTCGAGTGGCAGGATCAGGTTGGCGCCGCCGCCGAGCCCGATCTGCGCCTGGTCGCCGCCGAAGGTGGTCTTCGTAAGGCCCACCATCGCCACCAGGCCGCCCATGCCCAGCCCGTGCACGCTCACCTTGATGAAGTTGTTCATCAGGAAACAGGACCACAGGCCGATCAGCGTGCCCAGCACCGCGACCCGGATCGACACGGGGAACGTGCCCGCGCGAACGAGATGGAGGTAGAGCGACAGGTACATGATGCCGGCCACGATGTAGGGCGCGATGCGCTCGTGGCGGGACTCGAGATCGAAGGTCTTGACCCATCCGAGCAGGCGCATCATCAGGATGGCGAGCGCGGGGAGCGTGATCGTGGTCATGCCCAGGATGATCAGGAATGTATCCGCCTGGGAGACATGCCGCCACCCGAAGGAGAACGGGTTGGTCCACAGGAGGACGAGCGCGATATACATCAGCACGAACAGCGGATGGAAGACCACCGAGAAGAAATGGGCGAAGATTCTCAACATGCTCACCTGCGGATGATCCGGATCTCGACGCGGCGGTTGCCGGCCCTGCCGGTTTCCGTCGCGTTGTCGTAGCGGGGCTTCGTGGCGCCGTATCCGCGTGTACGGATCCGCATGCCGTCGATGCCGTGGCGCACAAGGTACGCTTTCACGGCGTCAGCCCGGCTCACCGAGAGGTCGACGAGCGCCCCTTCGTCCCCGACGTTGTCCGTGTGCCCCTCCACTCGGACCTCCATCTGGGGATTCGCCCGCATGCGCGCCAGCAGGTCCTCGAGCGCATCGGCCGACGACTCGAGGATGACAGCCTCCGAACGGACGAAACGGATATCGGTCAGCTCCGGCGGGTCGTCGGCCGTGATCGCCCGGGTGACGGGCATCGGTACTGCACGCGGCGGCTTGCCGGGTTCGACATAGATGACGAGATCCACGGTGTCCGTCCCGAGGCTGTCGAGCATGGCCGCGTCAAGCAGCAGCTGCTGCCCGCGGTGGTTGACCTTGCGGCTCTCGAACCGGTAGGTTTCCCGCTCGGTGAGCGTGACCTCGAACTCGCCCGTATAACTGTTGAAGTATTCGAGGTACCCGGCGGCATCCTCTGTGCCCCAGTACAATTCCCCGTGCACGGGCTTGCCGTCCGTCGCGCTAACGATCCGGCCACGCACATGGATCGGCTTCTTCAGGCCGGGAAGGGGCTCGAGGACCTGCCGGAAAATGTCGCTGCTCCCGTCGCGCCGGGAAACGAAAAACATGAACCGCCGCTGCGGGTCGAAGAACGGCTGGCTTTCATCTGCGGCGGAATTCACATCACCCTCGAGGAGGACGGGCGGCGACCAGTGCATCCAGGTATAGTCGAGGCGCTCGGATACATAGATGTCGTGCCCGCCCCGGCCGCCGGGACGGTTGGATGCGAAATACATGAAGCGCTTGTCGGGCGACATGAAGGGCGATGTCTCCTGGTATGGGGTATTGATCGCATCACCGATGTTGCGCGGCGCCGACCACACATTGTCCCGGACGTAGAACGATACGTACAGGTCATTCGCCCCGCGCGCATCCGGTCCCCGCATGCTGAGCACGATCGCATCACCGTCGGCCGTCATCGTCATGTTGACATCTGCGTGCATGACCCCGAACCCGTACATGTGCACAGGCGAGGGCAACGAGCTGGCGAGACCACCGCGGATCTCTACACGCGAAAAA
>CAYMLN010000408.1:0-3104 GCA_964391045.1 uncultured Saprospiraceae bacterium | reverse complement strand
CGGCATACAGGATCTTGAGGTAGAGCGTCGACGAACCGAACGCATCCCACTGGGGATGGATGTAATAGTTGTAGATCGTGTTGGTAAAGTAGAATTCGTCGTACTCGCGGCCATACACCGGCGAACGCCGGTCTTCCGAAGCCACATACGCGTCCCGCCACAACCAATACGGCTCGATATCGTGCATGGCGCAAAAATACGGCATTATGCCGCCCCCGGCGATTGAACTTTTCCCCCCTATATTCCGGTTTGCCTTGTTGCGCATGAAACCCAGGATTATCACCATCGTCGGACCGGAAAGCAGCGGCAAGACCACCCTGGCCGATGAATTGGCCCGCCGCTACGGCTGCCCTTGGGTGCCGGAATATGCCCGTGAATATCTCAACCGGCAAGGTCCCGCCTACGCGGAAACGGACCTGGTCGACATCGCGGCCGGTCAGCGGGATGCCTTGCGGGCGGCGCTCGATGGGATCGACCCCGTACCCGGACCACAGGTTGACGATACCCATCCGCACATCGTCATCGATGGCGGCGTCTTCTCCGTCGCGATCTGGAGTTTGTTGAAATTCGGGCGCGTTGATCCGGCGATCGGGGACATGCTGGCCGAGGATCCGACGACGCTTTATCTCGTCCTGCGGCCCGTCCTGCCCTGGGCGCCTGATCCGCTGCGCGAATCCCCCCGGCTGCTCGACCGCGCCTGGATCTACAATCAGCACCTGCGCCTGCTGCGGGAAACGGGAAAGCCGTTCCGCATTCGATGAGCGCCTAAGCGGTCTGGTAGAGATGTCCCGCGCGTTCGAGGATCATCTTGATCATTAGCTCAATGATGCGCGCCGGATCGGCGCTGTACCGGCCTTCCAGGCGCTGGGCGAGGATCGTATTCACCGACACGGCCCGATGGCCCAGTTTACCGGCCAGGAGATAAATGGCCGCTGTTTCCATTTCCAGGTTGGTGAGCGGAAAGCCGTCAAGCGACTGCGTGTGCAAGTCATCGATCGGAAGCCGGGTATCGGGGGTCAGGCGCAGGATACGTCCCTGGGGACCATAGAAGCCGGCGCAGGTCAGCGTGATACCCCGGGGCGCGTCGTCGGGGAACAAGCCGAGGTCGACACCCTGTGCCGGGGTGTAATATGCCCAATCGGGCAATCCCTCGACGGGGGCGGGAGACGCGCCGTAATACCGGCCAAGGATGTCGAGCCCGATGGCGCCCGCCGAGATCACGATGTCGTCGACGCGGATATCGGGATGGATCGAACCCGAGGTTCCGGCGCGGATGAAGAGCAATTGCCGTTTTTCCGGCAGCACCGTCCGTGTGGGCAGATCGATATTGACCAGCGCGTCGAGCTCGTTGAGCACGATGTCGATGTTGTCCGTCCCGATGCCCGATGACACCACGGAGACGCGCGTCGGTCCGACCCATCCGGTGTGCGTGATGAACTCGCGTTTCTGGCGCATTACGTCGATGCGGTCGAAGTGGCGGGACACCTTCGTCACGCGGTCCGGATCGCCGACCAGGATGACGATCGGGGCGATCTCGTGCGGCAACAGGTTGAGATGGTATACGGACCCGTCAGGGTTGAGGATCAGTTCGGCGGCATTCACGTTCCGAAGATAGGCGATCGCCCGCCCATGCGCCGCAACCATTGTCGCGCCCGGGCGTTTATGGGGCAAACACAGCGATCATGCGCAAGATCTATCATTTGGCAAACTGCGGCACCTGCCAGCGGATCATCAAGGAACTCGGCGGGCTGAAGGATTTCGGGCAGCAGGATATCAAGACCCAGCCGATCACGGCGGCGGAACTGGACGAGATGAAGCGGATGGCCGGAAGTTATGACGCACTGTTCAGCCGCCGGGCCATCAAGTACAAGGAGATGGGACTCAAGGACAAAGCGCTCACGGAAAAGGAGATCCGCAAGCTGATCCTCGACGAGTATACGTTCCTCAAGCGTCCCGTCATCGTGTTTGATGATAAGATCTTCGTGGGTAATGCACCGGCCGTGGTTGCCGCGGCGGCAGCGGCGCTCAAGGGCCGGAAGATTAGCGGCAGCGCAAGATGATGGGCGGCGTGGAGATCGTGTTGCTCCGGTGGCCGGCGCGGTCCGTCATGTAGATGTCGTAGCTGACGGTGTCCAGCGGAAACGCCGGATTGACGGTGCACGGGTCCGCGCCATCGGGATAGATGCAGCAGGTCGAGTAAAGGAGTATGCGCACTTCGCCTTCCACGCCGTTGGCCGCGCCTTCCTGCGGGATCTCCGGTATGCCATAGGTATTGTCCAGCGTGTTGGTGCGCCGGTCGATGAAGAACACGTTGTTTCCGCCCGACTGCGCATCACGTCCGATATCGCCGTCACCGTCCTGGAAGCAGAAGACGACGAAGATGGAATCTTCCTCGAAGACGCCCTGGTCCATCGTGTCCCGGGAGAGCGCGACGAATTCGATCTGGGGTTCAATGGGGTAATTCGGCGTATCCAGGCATTGCCAGCCGGAAACGGCCAGCAGGCCCAAAAGGCCTACTTTTGCGGCCCATGACGGCATCGACGGACGAACGATCATTGTTGCTGGATCGAATATACGGGATAAACGCCCAGACCTTCGATTCAGTTGCAGAAGCCGTCTGCCAATATCAGCTGGACGGCAATTCGCTCTTTCGACGGTATGCGGAGATGATCGGCTACCGCAAGGGCGATCCCGGCATCTTTCCTTTCCTGCCCATCTCGTTTTTCAAGTCGCACACCGTGCAAACCGGCGAATGGGTCCCCGCTCGATTTTTCCGAAGCAGCGGTACCACCGGTCAGGTCCCGAGCGTGCATGCGGTGCGGGATGACCACGCCTACCATGCCGTGGCCCTGCGATGTTTTCCTTCGGGTTGGGGGAAGCCTGAAGACCATGTCTGGGTCGGCCTGCTGCCGTCTTACCTTGAGCGCCCGGACGCGTCGCTCGTGGATATGGTCCGTTATTTCATGCATCGCGGCACACAGGAAGAATACTTTTTTCGTTCCGCTGACCCTGCCCTGATGGCGATCCTCAAAAAGCTGGCCGACACGCGCCGGCGAACGATCCTGATCGGTGTTTCGTTTGCGTTGCTCGACATGTTCGAACAC
>CAYMLN010000407.1:0-3136 GCA_964391045.1 uncultured Saprospiraceae bacterium | reverse complement strand
ACCCAGCACTACCATCAAAAACTATCCAGTACATCTGGCCAATAGTTAGTCCGGACGCGGACAATGTAAATGTACCTCCTTCTGGAGTACCTGGGTTACAGTCGAGAACATCACCACCAGGGCCGGGAGGTGACCATGGACAACCTCCGAGCAAAGCAGCCTGAATAGCATTTTGCCCTCCTGTACAATCGCCAACAGTGACCTGAAAAAAGACTTGGTCACTTGTAGCAATAAAAGCAAAGTATTGCGGGTTGTGTATTGCTGTATTATTGCCGCACCAACCACTGTAAGGACCATCAGGCACATTCTGATCCGTCGCGTCGCATAAATTATTTAAACATACAACAACCGCCTCCGCACAATTATCAGCCCCTTCCACTGGATCGCATTGTGAAAATCCGGGAAGCCTGAATGTGGTTAGAACAAAGAGAGTGCAATATTTGAAATACTTGTAAAGCCTTGCTTGCATGCGTGTATCGGTTAATGACCCATTTTCAGTGAGCCGTTAAAAGTATGTAATATTTTAAAACAGTCCTTTCTTAAACAGGCCGACATGACCCGTTTGTTCCGGCCAGCCCGGGCTTGGCCGAATTATCTATCGGAGCACCGTGATGTTCCCGTGGTGCGTCCGAACATCCCCGTTGGTCAGTTCGACCTCCAGGACCCAGGCAAACACAGCCGGATTGAACGCCTGCCCCTCCGGGGTCCGGCCGTCCCAGGACACCGTAGTATCGGCAGGATCGAACCCTTCCCGGCCGAAAACCGCCTGTCCCCACCGGTCGAAGATGACCCACCGCCGCACAACGGCCACGCCCGAAGCCACCACCAGCCGGATCTCGTCGTTGATCCCGTCTCCGTTTGGAGAAAAAACATTCGGAATGAAGAAGTTTGCCTCCTCCACGACAAAAACCCGGATCGTATCGGATTTCCTGCATCCTGACAGAGAAGATACCGTGAAGATGAAATCCGCTGTCTCGGTGGGTGAAATTTCGAGGGTCGGGCAACCGGTGCACAAAAGGGTGAAATAATCCGCCCAGTCCTGGTACGCCAACAGGTCGTCGGGCAAGTCGGTCAGCCCGGCAAGGTCAATGATCTCTCCAAGGTAAATCTCTGCATCTGCTCCGGCAGAAACGGTAAACGGCGGGGAGGCCTCGAGTGTCAGGAGGGTATCCAGTCGGCAGCCGGACTGGTCCTTGATGGTCAACAGGTAAACGCCGGCACCCAATCCTTCAAATCGCGGGGACGACTGCTCAGGTCCGCCATTGAGGGAATACATCAGGGGAGGCACGCTCCCGGGCACGCTGGTCACCTCGATCGACCCGTTCAGGTCGCCGAAGCAATCCGGCGGATCGGCATTGATCTCCGCGACCCCAATTGCACCGGTCACCGCATTGACCCGCCATACGGCCGTGTCCGCGCATCCATTCCCTGGATCGGTCACAACGAGTTGGTAGGTGCCGGTGTCCCGGACCCCGACGACCGCCTCGCCCGGGTCACTGGTCAGCAGGCCTTCCAGGGTCGACCAGGCGAATTGCAGGCCGGCCGGAACTGACCCCGTTCCGTCGAGCAAAACATCACGCATCTGGCACTGCACTTCCCCGACCTGCACGATGTTCGCCACCGGGCTTATCGTATCGGCCTGCATCAGGACAGTATCGATCGCGGCACAGCCGTTCGACCCGGTAGCCTGCACGATCACAGGGTCGAAGCTGGATGTTGTGTATATCGGGCCAGAAGCCAACAGTCCCCCATTCAGGTCGAGCCAGGCCACGACGGCGTCCGGCGGAACCGGCATGGCCAGGAATTCACCCTGTGCCGTCGCGCACGTGATCGGTATGATGTCAACCGCGATCACGGGCGAACGCGGCGCGCCTATAACTACCGAATCCTGAAACGCACAGTTGTTCGGCCCGATCACGGTGAGGCTATACATTCCCGGCAGGCTTGTCCACAGCACCGGCTGGTTGCCGGCCGGCAGTCCATCGGGCCCGGTCCATGCGAAGACTAGACCCGTCTCGGCAGTGATCCCCTCCAGTCGGGCAGGTCCAAGGCAGGTCAGGCTGTCAGCAACCAGCGTGACTGCCGGGATGGCATAGTTGCTGTCGACCATGATCTCGATCTCGCTCACGCATCCGTTCATACCCGTACCCAAGAAAACATAGGTGCCCGGCGCGTCAACACGGGCAAATGTACCGGCGGCACTGACGATCCCCGGACCGCTCCAGGCGGCTCCGATCAGTGTGTCCGGGGAGAGCGCTTCCAGGGTAAGGGTGTCCATGCAGCCGATGATCCCCGGAGCGGCAAGCAGGGCCGGCCCGATCGTGTCGACCACTACTTCGACCTCAAGTTCGCTTCGGCAACCATTGAGGCCAACGGTGCCAAGGGTATACACGCCGCCTGATTCTGTCGCCAACATGGGACCCGGCACCAGGGTCATGTCCGGCAGGGTCCAGGTGATTTGGGCGTAGTCGTTTCCCGCCACAGGGATAAACATGAGGTCGGCGATCGGATCAAGGCAGGTGATCGTATCGGTTGAAGCTGAAAACGATGGTGGCTGCAGGTCCTGGGGAACGGTGATCGATGTCGAGACCACGCATCCTGTGATCGTGTCCGTCATGAGGACCTGGTAGGTGCCGGGCATCGTCACCCCGATACGGTCCTCCAGCGAGTCCGGGCCGGTGTGGTTCACCCAATGGAACAGATCGGCGATCGACGAAATCACGCCGATGCGTGCGGTATCGGTCGCACAATTGAGGGTGTCACGGATGAGTTGGAAATCGAAGAGGTCACTGCCTTCAAAGAGCAAGGATATGTCCGTCGCCATGCACCCGTTTGGCGCCTGTGCGGTCGCCACGTACACGCCGGACTGGATAGCCAGGAACGACGGGCCGGTGCCGGATTGCCCCTGCGGGCCTTGCCAGGCGATCGTCGCGCCGGCGGTCCCGGAAATCGCCGTCAACAGGATGACTTCTCCGCAATTGATCGTATCCGCCGCCGGATCCACCGCGATATCAGGCCGCGTAAAGTCCATGTCGGTCATGGTGGCCGCCGTGCGCCGGCAACCGTTGGAGAATTCTACCGTGACAGTATACACGCCGGCTTGCGTGACCTGGATCGTATCGTCCTTCGCGGCAAA
>CAYMLN010000406.1:0-3137 GCA_964391045.1 uncultured Saprospiraceae bacterium | reverse complement strand
ACCTACTACTGGCCGCCGACCGGCGGCGCCGGCGTCAAGCGCTCGCTGAAGAAGACACGCTACATCGGCCGTCCCGGGTGGAAACCCGTCGTCTATACCCCGCTCGTCGGGGAGATCGCCGTGGAGGACGCCAGTCTCCTGAAAGAAGTCGCCGACGATGTGACCATTGTGCGCCGGCCCATCTGGGAGCCCTACAAGTTGTACAAGCTCTTCCTCGGCCGCAGCCGTAAGGAAAAACTCTATTCCGGCTTCATCAATGCCAAGAAGAAAGCTTCGCTGGCCCAACGCTTTTCGGTGTGGGTGCGGGGCAACTTCTTCATCCCGGACGCGCGCATGTTCTGGATCCGGCCGTCGGCCCGCTTCCTGGTCGAATACCTCCGCGACAATCCCGTCGACGCGATCATCACCACCGGGCCGCCGCATAGCATGCACCTCATCGGCCTGCGCGTGCACCGGGCCACCGGCATCCCATGGGTAGCCGATTTCCGCGATCCGTGGACCAACATCGATTTCTACCGCGACCTGCAACTCACGTCGTGGGCAGATGCGCGGCATCATCGCCTGGAACGCACTGTGCTGCAGGAAGCCACGCGCGTCGTGGCCGTCACCTGGCGGTCGCGCGACGAATTCAAGGCCATCTGCGGCCGCGACGACATCGAAGTCATCCCAAACGGTTTCGACGATGCGGACTTCCCGGTCGATCCGAATCTCCAACTCGACGAGCAATTCACGATCGTGCACTTCGGGTCGATGAACAAGGACCGCAATCCGGAAGGACTGTGGAAGGCCGTGAAGGCCGCCCTTTCGGCGAATCCGGACATGCACAGGGACGTGAAGATCAAATTATACGGCCCCACCGATTTTTCTGTTCGCGCGTCGATCGAGGCCAACGGCCTGGGCGACGTCACCGAATTCATCGAGTATCTCCCGCATGCCGAGGTTGTCCGCCTTCAGCAAAAAGCACAGGTCTTATTGCTCGTGATCAACAACTCACCCAACGCGCGCACCATCATCCCCGGCAAACTCTATGAGTACCTCGGCTCCCGCCGGCCGATGCTTGCGATCGGGCCGCGGGACAGCGACAGCGCCATGGTCATCCGCCAGACCGGCGCCGGCGAGGTGATCGAATACGATGACGTGGACGGCCTGACGGCACGCCTTCTCGCAGACTACGCCGCATACCGCGCGGGAACGTTGCACGTGAATGCGGAAGGCATCGAACAATTCACCCGACGCAACCTTGCCTACCGGTATGCCCGCCTGCTCGATGAGATCACCGGCGGCGTGCAACCCGGCTCCTCCCCTGCCTGATCGCGGTTTCCGCCGGATATCGAGGCGCCTTCGCCCCGATTTTGATATTTTGCCGGAAAGATCCGCGCATGAAAAATCCGAAAGGCCGTCGCCAGTTTGTCCGGCAATCCGCCCTCGCCGCCGCCGGCTTCATGGTCGTGCCCCGTGAATTCCTGGGCCGGGGCTTCAAGGCCCCGAGCGACAAGCTCAACATCGCCTTCGTCGGCGTGGGCGGCCGGGGTGAGGACCATGTCCGCACCCTCGCGGGCGAACGCCTCGTCGCCTTTTGTGATGTCGACGATCGCCGGGCAGTCGGCACGTACGAGGCCTATCCGCTCGTTCCCCGGTTCAAGGATTACCGCGTCATGTTCGACCAGCTGGGCAAGGACATCGACGCCGTGGTCATCGCCACGCCGGACCACACGCACGCCGATCCCGCGCTCGCCGCGATGTCGCTCGGCAAGCACGTGTATGTGGAAAAGCCGCTGACCCATAACATCGGCGAGGCGCGTCAACTGCTCGAGGCGGCCAACCGCTACAACGTGGTCACGCAGATGGGCAACCAGGGCACGAGCCTCGAGTGCCATGCCCGCTTCGCGGAGATGGTGCGCTCCGGTGTCATCGGTGACGTGCATACGGCGCACGTGTGGACCAACCGGCCGGTATGGCCGCAGGGCCGGCCCACGCCACCCGGGCAGAAGAAGGCCCCCAAGGGGCTGGACTGGAACCTCTGGCTCGGCCCCGCCCATTACCGCCTCTACGACCCGGCCTACCTGCCCTTCAAGTGGCGCGGTTGGTGGGAATTCGGCACCGGCGCATTGGGCGACATGGGCTGCCACCTGCTCGATCCGGTATACCGTGCCTTGAAGCTGACCACGCCATTGGCCGCAGAAGCGAGTTGCACGACCGTCTGGGTCGGTGATTTCGTCGAGGCTAATTACAAGGACTCCTGTCCGCCGAGCAGTATGGTGCGCCTGGAATTCGGTCCGCGCGAACAAATGCCCGGCTGCACGTTGCTCTGGTACGACGGCGGCCTGCGCCCGCCCCGCCCCACCGAGCTCGGGGCCAACGAGACCTTCGGCTCATGGGACGGCGGCATCCTGCTCGAAGGCACGCGCGGCAAGATGGTCGCCGGTATCTATGGCGACAACGCGCAGTTGCTCCCCACTTCGCGCATGCACGATTACCTGGCACCCAAGCCGTATCTCCCGCGATATACCGGTGAGCATCAACAGGTATGGGCCGAAGCCTGCAAGGGCAACGGCTCCCCCAGCTCACCGTTCAGCTATGCCGTCCCGCTCACGGAGACCTTGCTGATGGGTAACCTGGCCGTGCGTTGCTTCGACTATAAAGTGTTGCAGGAAGGCAAGACGCCGACAAGCTGGGCGCCGTATGAATATCCTGGCCGTGTGCGGCTCGAATGGGACAGTGCAAACATGCAGGTGACGAATTATCCGGGGGCCAATACGTTCATCAGCCGCGAGCGGCGAACCTATTGACAAGCGACACGCACGCAGGTCTCCTCATACATCCGATGCCAACTGTCCGGCGATCGCTTCGGCGGCGAGCTCGGCGCCCGTCCAGGCGGCCTGGAAATTAAAGCCGCCCGTCAGCGCGTCAATATCCAGCACTTCGCCGGCGAGGAAGAGACCGTCGACTTTGCGACTTTGGAAGGTCCGGAAATCGATCTCGCGGAGGTCGATGCCGCCGGCTGTTACGAATTCTTCCTTGAAGGTGCTTTTTCCGGAAACCGGATAGTTGTCGGCAGTAAGTATCTCCAATAACGGGCGGATCTTTTTCTTCCCCATGTCTGCGCACAACGTATCGACGGAGATGCCCGCGCGATC
>CAYMLN010000405.1:0-3154 GCA_964391045.1 uncultured Saprospiraceae bacterium | reverse complement strand
ATGACCCATTTGGCCGGCATTGGCGTTTGCCTTCTTTTGAGCTGGCCGTTGTCCGAGATGTTGATCCTGTGGGCCGGCGCCCGATACGGCTTCCTCGACACGGCGCTCATGATGGTGTCGCTCTGGGCCACGGCCCTGCTGGTCCGCAAGGATCTCCATCAATGGCTGTATTGGATCGTCATCGATGCCGTCTATGTTTGGCTATATTGGCAGAGCCGGGCATGGCTTTTCCTGGTGCTCTTCCTCGTCTACGGACTCGTCGCCTTCTGGGGATGGCAGCGATGGAGCGCCGAATACCATGCACGGTCAGGTACGACCACCAACCACTGAAAACCTATGCGTCCACTTTATGTTGATCCGGACATCACCCGGGCGCGCACGCCGGACAAGTCGATCTACACCGACGTCGCATTGTTCAACAGGATGCGGGAACGCGTCTTCGCCGCCTCGTGGCAGTTTTCCGGCGATACGGATAAGCTGGATGCAGGACCGTCTGCATTTCCTGTCGACTTTCTTCCCGGCCTGTTGGACGAGTCCATCGTTTTTACGCGCGACGCGGACGGGCGCATGCATTGCCTCTCCAATGTCTGCACGCACCGGGGCAATCTGCTGATCACGGAGCCGTGCCGAACACCGCGGCTGACGTGCGCGTATCACGGCAGGCGCTTTGGGCTCGACGGATCGTTCCAGTTCATGCCCGAGTTTGAAGGTGTCTCCGAATTTCCTTCGCATGAAGACCACCTGGCGCGCGTTCCCTGGTTCCGGTGGGGCAAGTGGCTCTTCGCGTCCGCGGCGCCGGCCCGGCACCCGGAGGAGGTGCTCCTGCCCATGATGACGCGCCTGCGGTGGCTGCCGGTCGACGACTTCGTCTTTCGTCCGGATCGCTCACGCGATTACGTCCTCGAGGCCAATTGGGCGCTGTATGTCGAGAATTATCTCGAAGGCTTCCATATCCCGTTTGTGCATGCGGGCCTCAACGAGGCCCTCGATTACGGCACGTATACGACCGAGTTGTTCGATCATTGTTCGCTCCAGCTCGGATTGGCGAAGGACGGCGAGCCGGCCTTCGACCTGCCGGCAACGAGCCCTGATGCGGGCAAGCGCGTCGCGGCGTATTACTTTTGGTTGTTTCCCAACATGATGTTCAATTTTTATCCGTGGGGGCTGTCGGTCAACGTGGTCAAGCCCGTGGCCCTCGATCGCACGGTGATCTCGTTCCTGACGTACGTGTGGGACGAATCGAAGTATGACCAGGGCGCCGGTTCGGACCTGCATCGCGTCGAGATGGAGGATGAGGCGATCGTGGCTGCCGTCCAGCGCGGCGTCAAGTCGCGGTTTTACCGGCATGGCCGGTATTCCCCGACACGGGAGACGGGCACGCATCACTTTCATCGCCTGCTGTGCCGGGTATTGGCCTGATGATCCGCGACGGTTGCGCGGGCCAGCATATTAACGGTGCGCATGGGTTATTGCACGGTGATCGGCGATCGGGGCCTGGGTGGTAATTTTGTCCGCATCAAGCGCCCGTAAACCGTATGCGAATCGGAATCGTACTCATCCTGTTCAGCCTGAATGTCCTCGCGTCCGCCCAGTCGCTCGTTTTCCCGCCGCGGCATGATGAGGAGAAAGATCCCGCACTCAAACAGTTCACCGATCGGCTGAAGGATGCCGTCGCGCGACGCGACGTGGCGTTCATCCGCCAATCCCTGGATGACCAGGCCGTGTCGGCATTGGATAGCGAGGGGAGTGCGGCGGCGTTCATGGCCAACTGGCATGTGGCAGATACCAGCGCTGAATTCTGGACGGACATCGATCGGGTGCTCCGGATGGGCGGAACCTTCATCAGTGGCCAGCCGGTGGAGAAGTATCAGTTCGTGTTTCCTTACCCCTACGAGGTCGACCTCGACGAGGAGGCGGATTATTTCAACGTGGGCGTGATCACGGGGAAGAATGTCAACCTGCGGGCCGCGCCGGACACCAAGGCCGCCGTAGTCACGCAACTCACCTATCACGTAGTCAATTTCATTACGGATGAGGAGGGGTATCGCATCGTATCCGGCGGGAAGAGCGCGTTTGATCCGGACTGGTACAAGGTCGTGACGGCCGACCATGCATCGACGGGCTGGGTCAGTGCGCGTTATGTGTACGACATCATGGGGCCGCGGCTGGTTCTCTACAAGACCGCAGCGGGCGCGTGGAAGATCTCGTGTTTTGCTGTCGGTGATTGATCGGGGTAAACGGCAGGGGGCTCAGACGTAGATGATGTTCTCCGCGCGAAGCCGCTGCTCGCCATTGTACCGGTACGCAGCCAGGTGCCCCTTCTTGGCAACGCTGTAGTCGAGACAGCAGACGTTGTCGCGAAAAAGGCCATTCTTGTTTTTCAACCAATAATGACCGAAGAAGACCGGCGGTTCGTCCGGGCCGTACCAGTGATTGGGTCCTTCGGACGCTTCAGGAATGGGGTCGTCGGGCAGCATGGGGATGTCCTCGATGCTGTAGGTCTTGTAGGTGGCCGTTTGGGCGTTGTGCCACCACATCACGCGGATATCGGTACGCGTATGCCCGTCCTTGTCCTTGAAGGTCACGCCAGGCGGCAAGGGGATTTCCATCCCTTTCAGGGTGATCTCGACGGCGGCGTTAAGCGGTGAGGCCTCTTCGTTTGCCGCATAAATGAGGTGGTCGTTCAGCCGGTCGTCGACCAGCGTTTCACGCAGGCGGCGGATGTGGAGGGGATGCCAGCAGGCATGTACGGCGCGTATGCCGTTTACTTCAATGTACAAGGGGAGTGATTTGAACCAGGTGAGGTATTCCTCATATTCGTCTTGGCGGTCTTTGAATTGCCGCAGGGTCCGGATGTGCTGAAGGATGTTCTTGATGCTGTGGCTGCGCAAATGCCCGCCCTCGCGCTCGGTGAAGTGAAAGCAGAGGGCATTGTACTCATGATTGCCCATGATGGCGAGGGCATGGCCGTCCTCCACCATGGTGCGCACGATCTCGAGCGTCTTGGGGATGCTCGGGCCGCGGTCGATATAGTCCCCGAGAAATAACGCTTTGCGTTCCGGATGGGCGTAGCCCTTTCCTTTTCGCGCATAGCCGAGTGCGGCCAGCAATTTTTTCAAGTGACCGGCATGCCCATGGATATCGCCGATGATGT
>CAYMLN010000404.1:0-3158 GCA_964391045.1 uncultured Saprospiraceae bacterium | reverse complement strand
AACCGTACCACAGATTTTATGTCCGGGAGCACAACTCCCGGACAACCCCCTAGCTGGCAGTACACCTGCTTAATCAGACCGTTGCCTCAACCATCGGACCATATGCTATTTCGATCGGACGGCGCCCTTCGGTTTGGCTAATTTGCGCGTATGGCACGCGTAATTCGACTCTTCCTGCTGAAGCTCCTGCTCATATTCCCGGCGTTGTCCGCCATGTTCGCTCAACCGCCAGAGCGCATCTTTTACAGCTCCTTCCGCCCGGAAGGCTGGGACATCTGGATCACGAAGGACGAGGGTAAATCCTTCCGGGCGCTGACCCGGCATGCCGCCCTCGACTATGACGCGGTGTTAACGCCCGACGGCAGGCACGTCGTCTTCACGTCCGAGCGGGGCGGCTTTCCGCAACTCTACATCGTATCCGTCGACGACACCAGCGATGTCCGGCTCCTGATCTCCAGTTCGTCCATGCAGGACCAGGCCTCGATTTCCCCGGACGGCCAATCGATCATCTTCGTATCGACCCATGGCGGGAATGCGGATATCTACCGCCTTCCATTCCGGCCTGACACCCTACTGCCGGTCGAAGCGGCGGACAACCTGACCCGGCATCCCGGCGGGGACTTTCGGCCGTCATTCTCACCGGACGGGAAGGTCATCGCCTTTTGCAGCGACCGGAACAATCCGATCGCCGCGCATTCCGTGTTTTCGTTCGCCCGCCGGCGCATTGGCAATCTATTCCGGATGAACGCGGATGGCGATGGCCTCTTGCAGCTGACGCATGGCCAGGGGTGGGAAGGAAGTCCGTCCTGGGCCCCCGACGGCAGCCGGATCTACTATTATGCCCGTATGCTGCAGTCTGAACGATTGATGTCGATGCGTCCTGACGGCTCCGATAATGACACGCTGACATCGGTCGAGCAACAGATCCTCTCCCCTGTGCCATGGGGCGCCGACCGGATCGTCATGGTGCGGTTCAGGAGCGGGACCGAAGATCACTTTCAACTGGCGACAATCAACTTGCCTGAAGCCGGCCCTGCGCTTCGCCCCGATACACTCGCCAGCCAAGGCATGGATCTCTATAACCCGTCCACGCATGCCAATGGCTGGTTGGTGTGCCATGGAGGTCCACGACCCAGGGAGACCGAAATGAATAAAGGCGGTTTCGCCGGGGACTTGTTCATCGCCGGGCAGCCGGAAAACATCCGTGTAGATAGCCTACCTGTCGCGTTATACGGTGTGCGGCGCGCATTCGTCGCGCCTGTTCTCCCAGGCCTTCCGGAGTTGATCATCGACCACATGGACCTGAAGGATCCAAACGATGCCTTCACGCCCTGGGCGTATGGCGCCATGGTCTTTCCGCTGCTGAGCCTGCTGATGTTCCTGGCAGGGATCGTCCTGGCGATCCGGGATCGCCGCCGACTGTCGATCGGGCGATTGCTGGTCTTTCCGTTGGTCATCCTGGCCGTGCTTGGCCTTACCTACGGCACTGTCCTGTATACCGGCATGGTCGATCCAACTCCCCTGCCGCGGATCCGCCTGCTCCTCGCGGGGTTTGCTATCGGAGCCGGAGTGCTGGCCTGGGCGGACCTGCGTCGCAGTCGTCGGTTTGCCGCCGAAAATTCACCCCGCGCCTTCCTGGCACGCAGGTATGGGATCTGGATGGGGGTCACGACGGCGGCCCTGATCTATCTGCTCTTCGCCCTGCACCGGATCGTCGATCTACCTGTGCACATAGACCGTGTGAACTATGAGACCCGGCAGGTGACACCGCTCTTCACCTTCCGGATCGATGCGGCGACGAACCCGGCATCCGGCATGATCCTCGACGGCAAGATCACCCCGGATGGCCGACAGTATATGTTCACCGCCGGAAGCTTCCGCGCCGGTGCGCACCAACAGGGCGCCATCTGGTCGTACGACCTGGCTGATGGTACGCAACGTCAGATGGACGATTCGCCGGCCAACGACGGGTTTGCGGACATGAGCGCCGACGGCCGACGGATGGTCTTCCGCAGCGGACGCACCGGACAGTTTGATATCTACCTCCAGGCGGGAGATTCGCTCATCGCCATCACCGCCGATGCGCACAAGGAGAATTTCCCGGCGATATCGGCGGACGGCCGGCGCATCCTCTATGTTTCGGACAAGGAAGGCGAGGACACGCAGGACGGCGATCGCACCTTTGACATCTACCTCCACGAGGAACAGCCTGGCGGATCGTGGTCTGCGGCCCGAAAGCTTACTGACGGGGGCGGCCATCACGCGCATCCGCATTTCTCCCCCGACGGCGAATGGGTCATCTACACCACGGAGCGCTACGGCATCGCGGATGAGCAGCCGGTCATCATGAATTTGTTTTTCTCACCCCAGATGTATGGCGAGATCGTGGCCCAGCGCATCGCGGACGGACATCTCGTGCGGCTCACGCACAACAAATGGGAAGAAGGTGCGCCGCTGTGGGTGAAGTGAGCTATGGTTGTGCCAGACTTGTGGTCCGGCACATGCATGTGCGGAAGCAAAACTCCCGGACAACAAATCCCTGATTTAAAGTAAATTTTAATTTACCTTTACGAACAATCGATCACCTGGAAGGGGCGGTGATGCACAAACGCAAAATCGTGCATGAAGTCATCGGAGCTTCTTCGCATCCTGCTTCAGGACGGATGGCAGGTCCAATCCAGGAGAGGGTCGCATGTCAAGCTCAGGCACCCCGTAAAATCCGGTGTGATCATCGTCCCGGATCACGGCAGCAAGGAAGTGGCGACGGGCACTGCCCTGAAGATCCTTAAGGATGCGGGCCTCAAATAAACCGTCGGCGAGTATGAAACCATTCAAGAAGAAAATCACCTTCATCTTCGAGAAGACCCGGACAGGATTCTCCGCCTATGCGGATAGACTCCCGATCGCGACAACAGGGCGGACCATGCCCACTCTCCGTAAAAATATCCTGGAGGCGCTCAATCTCTTCCTTGAGGATACCGGGTATTCCGCGACGCAGGACAACATTGCGCTTCAATTGAACTTGCAACAGTTCTTCACGCATTACAAGGTCCTCAACGCCCGCAAGCTCGCCGAACATATCGGGATGAATCCCACCCTCCTCTCCCAGTACGTCAGCGGTCGTAAGAAACCTTCGGCGACGCAACAGGAAAGAATCC
>CAYMLN010000403.1:330-3175 GCA_964391045.1 uncultured Saprospiraceae bacterium | reverse complement strand
GCATGTCCAATGACAATGATGCGGAGGTCGAACGGCTTCTGGCTGAGGCGCGCACGAAGTATCCCAACGATCTCGGGCTCTTGTATTCGGAGATCAACCACTATCTCCAAAAGGGAGAAATGACGAGCCTCATCACGAAGCTCGAGCAGGCGATCCAGATGGAGCCCAACAACGTGTCTGTCTATGTCACGCTCGGCCAGGTCTACGACAAGCTCTACCAGGACGAGGCCGGGAAGGATCCCGCCGCCGCCGAGGAGTATTTCAACAAGGCCCTGCAGCATTACCAGCAGGGGCTGGAGAAGGACCCGAAGAACTTCGACGCGGTCTACAGCATCGGCGCGCTCTGGTATAACAAGGCCGCTGCACATTCCCTGGCGTTGAATGAGCTGGCCAACGACTATTCGGCCGAGGGTAACCGGAAATACGATGCCAAGAAGAAGGAAATGGATGAGGCTTTCGCCAAGGCGCAGCCTTTCTTCCAGCAGGCCGAGATGGTCAACCCGAAGGACCTGAACACACTGATCGCCCTTCGCGAGATCTACGCCCGCCAGGAGAACTATCCCAAAGTGGACGAATACAAGGCCAAGATCGAGGCCCTTGGAGGCTCGAACTGATCAATCATTCCGTCATGGTGCAGCCTCCGGTATGCCGGAGGCTACTTTATTTTCAAACGTGTATGACCAGCGATAACAACGATGTTGTTTTCCCCGAACCGCGTGCACTCAATGACGTGGCGGAATTTCACCGAACGTTCCACCTCCCCGTCGTCGACGCGCCCGCGATCCCGTCACCGGCACGTTGCCAGCTCCGCGTCAACTTGCTCCAGGAAGAACTGGATGAGCTCAAGGATGCCATCGCGGACGGAGACATCACGGCCGTGGCCGACGCCCTGAGCGACCTGCAATACGTGCTGTCCGGCGCGGTGCTCGAATTCGGGCTTGGCGCGCGGTTCAAGGCCCTCTTCGACGAGGTGCAGCGGTCCAATATGAGCAAGGTCTGTCCGGATTATGCGACTGCCGAACGCACACTTGCGCACTACCTCGAGCGGGACGGAACGCGCGGGTACATTCGCGAAAGTCATCATGGCTTCCTGGTCTATCGGGAGGCTGACCACAAAGTGCTGAAGTCGGTGTCCTATTCACCGGCGGAATTGCACCGGATATTGGGCGAGTCCGAGGATTAAGTCAACGGCTTAGGCATGTGGGGAGCCGGGTTATTTCTCGAGTTCACGCACGGCATGCATGGAGACCGGTTCCCAGGTTTCCTGGAGTGATTTTCGGCATGCAAGACCGATGAGCCTGCATTTTTGCTGCAACACCTCGAATGAATCGGGCCATATCGCGCGGGTCATGGATTCATCAAAGACGCGCATGGCCGTGTACACATGTTCATCCTCCAGGAGATGAACATGGCCGTGGTAGGTGCGTTCGAAATCCAATTGGGCCGATTGCCGGGACGCACTATCCCGGGTGTGCACGACCGCTCCGGCGGAGGCCATGACATCCTTGTAGATCGCGTATCGCGCTTCCCAAACGGTCCGCCTGAATTCATCGTCCTTCGTATCGGTATATTGGATGATGCCGGCGAGGAATACGGCGACCGCCCCGATGGGTGTGATCACCCGGAGGATGCGCTCAAGTTGCGCCAGGGCGCTGTCTTTGGGCGTTGCTCCCGAGGTCATAGTCGTTCTATAATGCCGGCGATTCCCTGTCCCCCGCCCACGCAGGCGGTGACGAGGCCGTACCGTTGTTCGCGGCGCTTCAACTCGTTGATGAGCTGGATCGAAAGTTTCGCGCCCGTGCAGCCCAGTGGATGACCCAGCGCGATGGCCCCGCCATTGACGTTTACCGTCTCCGGATCGAGCCCGGCGACCTTGATCACGGCCAGCGATTGTGTCGCGAAGGCTTCGTTGAGTTCAATGACGGAAATGTCCGCGAGGCTCAGTCCGCCTTGCCGAAGTGCCTTCGGAATCGCCGCGCACGGCCCGATACCCATGTACAGCGGATCAACGCCGGCGACGCTGCATGCGACCAGGCGGGCTTGCGGGGCCAGTTCGAGATCGCGCATCAGCTGTTCGCTCATCACCAGGACAAAGGCCGCGCCGTCTGACGTCTGCGAGGCATTCCCGGCCGTGACCACGCCGCCTTCGCGAAAGACCGGCTTGAGCGTCGCGAGCGCATCCATCGAGGTGTCTCGGCGAATGCCTTCATCGTTCGCGATCGTCAGCGTCGATGTGACTTTCTTGCCCTCCTTAAACAATACCTGCGGAACGTCAACCGGCACGATCTCGTCTGCAAAGCGACCTGCATCCTGCGCGTTCGCGGCCAGGGTATGCGAGCGGAGTGCAAACCGGTCTGCCGCTTCCCGGCTCACGCCGTACTTGTCAGCGACGGCCTCGGCCGTCGCGCCCATGCTGGCGAGATAATCCGGCGTCGAGGACGCCACGGCATAGCTCGGGGCGAACTTGTATCCCGTCATCGGGATCATGCTCATGGATTCGGCGCCGCCGGCGATGTAGCAGTGGCCCATGCCGGCGCGGATCTTGGCCGTCGCGATCGCGATGGCTTCCAGCCCCGACGCGCAATACCGGTTGATCGTCATGCCCGGGACATCCTGCCCCAACGCCCGCAGCGCGATCTGCCGGCCGACCTGCAGCCCCTGTTCGCCCTCCGGGTTGGCGCAGCCGACAATGACGTCATCGACTACGGAGGGCGCCAGCTGGGGCACCTTCGCCATCAGGTGGCGGATGATGTCAACGGCCAGGTCGTCCGAGCGATAGGTACTGAATCCTCCGCGCCCGGCCTTGCCGACAGCGGAGCGAAAACCGGTGATGATATATGCGTCC
>CAYMLN010000403.1:0-320 GCA_964391045.1 uncultured Saprospiraceae bacterium | reverse complement strand
TGTCCTGTAGGCACGGCTGTTTCCAGTTATCTGCCGGTGAACGTGGTCTTTCACATTTCCCGCAGAGATACAGATTTGGTGCAGAGCCCACAGATCATTGTTCATTCTTCATTCTTCATTGTTCATTGTTCATTGTTCATTTTTCACTTTTAGCTTTTAGCTTTTCCCTTTTAGTTTCTCAAGGGTTTATTGTTCTCCAGCATGTACTGTATCCGCGCCAACGTCTTCGGCTCGCCGCACAGCGACAGGAAGGCTTCACGCTCGAGGTCCAGGAGGTAGTCCTCGCTGACGCGCTGGGCGCCCGTCAGGTCGCCGCCGCA
>CAYMLN010000402.1:0-3183 GCA_964391045.1 uncultured Saprospiraceae bacterium | reverse complement strand
CTGCACGATGAACAGGCCGAAGATCATGACGCCCCAGCCGACCACGAGCAACCAGGCCGGCATGCGCTCGATCACGCGGAGCAGGGATGAGTGGCGCATGGCATAGTGCCCGAGGAACACGGCGGTCATGACCCCGTAGACGACCACGAGCGCATTGGTCGTGAGCATGGGCTTGCCACCGCCGAGGAAGAACATCGAGGACAGCATGCGAAGGGCCTCCGAAAAATCCTTGGCGCGGAAAAACACCCAGGTGATATTGACGCAGCCAAACGTAAGCAGTGCCGCGAGAACACCCGTGACCCCGACATCCGCCTTGATCCGGACAACGCCTTTCAGCAGGCGCTCGATGACCAGGAATGCGCCATGGAGGAATCCCCAGAAGACGAATGTCCATGCAGCGCCATGCCAAAGCCCGCCGAGCAACATGGTCAGCATGAGATTGACATACGTTCGCGATACGCTGATGCGATTGCCGCCCAGCGAGATGTAGAGATAGTCGCGCAGCCAGGTGGACAGCGAGATATGCCAGCGGCGCCAAAGGTCAGAAAAGCCGATGCTGCCGTAGGGATAGCGGAAGTTGTCCGACAGGGAAAAGCCGAGCATCTCGGCCAGGCCGATCGCGCACAGCGAGTAGCCGGCGAAATCGAAGAAGATCTGGCCGGCGAACCCGAGCACGCCCGCCCAGGCATCGAGGGCCGGCAACCCATCCTTCGACCCGAAAACGTCATCCGCAACTGGTCCCAGCAACGAATCGGCGAAGACCGTCTTCTCGAACAGGCCGATGGTGAGCAGGAGCAACCCGAGGAAGAAGCGCTGCGTGTGCGCGCGCTTCGGTTCGACAAACTGGTCGATCAGTTCGCCTGCGCGAACGATCGGACCTGCCACGAGCTGGGGAAAGAACGTGACATAGAGCGCGAAGTCAAGAAACGTGCGCGCCGGCGGGATCGATCGTCGATAGACATCGATCGTATACGACATGGTCTGGAACGTATAGAACGATATACCCATCGGCAACAGGATATCCCATTCGGGCGGCGTGTATGTCGCGCCGAACAGGCTGAGCAGGTCCTGGAAATTTTCCAGCATGAACTTGCCGTACTTGAAGAAACCCAGGAGTCCCAGGTTGGACACCATGCTCAAGACCAGCCACCACCGGCGCGACCGCTGGTCCTCGAGCGCGGCCATCTTCCTCGCCGCTGTCCAGTCGATCATCGTGGAGATCCAAAGCAGGATGATCAGCGGCGGGTTCCACAGTCCATAGAATACATAGCTCGCGACCAACAGCATGATCTTCTTCTGCCGCCACGTGAGCGGCAACACGTAATAGAAGACCAGCACGATCGCCAGGAAGACGAAGAAGCCGAGGGTATTGAAAAGCATGGTCTAGCGTAGGTGATGGAGTGCGGAGAATCAAAGCAGGCCCTGCTGCCGAAGCCATCCCGCGATGATGCGGGTAAACTGGTCGGCTTCGCGCCGGTTGAGGTGTGACCACTCCGGGGGCTGCATGGCCACCATGACCGAATCTTCCTCATAGGAATAGCTTGGTGCGCCGGACAAGGCGATCAGGCGATTCCAGCAACTGTCGTTGGGAAAACTTGTCGCCTCCGACTCGCGATAATACCCCGACACTGGTGGCCTGATGATCGCCACGCGGCCTCCCCGCGCGGTGAACGTTGCGAACATGCCGACATACCGATCGATCACGCTCCGGATGCTGTCGGCCGGCGGCGGCGGCCGCTTGAACGATAGCCAGATAGCCTTTTGCCGGTTCTGGAACACCGTATCCGTCTCCATTTCAGGGATCATACGGACATTCCGGTCCCGGGCCATGACGATCATCGGTGGCCATGCGGGATCGTGCCTGACGCCCTCCCGGTCTGGGAACGGCAATCGGCCGGCCCACTTTGAAAGTGCGGCATCTTCCACCAGGTAGGCGAATGCGGAGTCAAGTCCCATGTAGACCCACTGGCTGAATGCGGCTGCAGGCGTTTGCTTGTAGTATAAATCTACCCGTTCGTTCTTCATCTCCTGGGCAGGGCCCGCTGACGGCGGGGAAAAAAACAAGCCGGGCGCGACCGAGACCAGCATCACGCCCTTGAATGTCGACTTCTCCACGATATCCTCGATCGCATAGAAAGGCGATTTTCCGGGACTGGCCAGCATCAGGGGACGACGCCCCGTAATGCTGTCGAAGATATCCATGTTGATGTCGAAATGGCCGCGGGACGAGCCGACGATGACGACATCCTCAGCGCCCAGGTCATCAAGCCGGGCGCGGTTCATGACCCAGAGCTCATCGCTTTCATTGAAGCTTCGCGGAAAGCGCTCTACATGCCGCCAGTAATACTCGTAAGGCACAAGCAGGGCGAGTGCAAGGCCGAAGGCCAGGGCGAAGGTCCGGGCATTGAGTTCAGGGCGCATCGTCGAGCGGAATGATCATGACAGGGATGGAGATGTCCTTCAGGACGCGGCTCGACGTATGCCCGATGAAGAGCTCGTACAACACGCCGTGCCGGTGACTGCCCAGGATGAGCAGGTCCGTGTGCAATTTTTCCACCTCTGTCCGGATCATTTCGGCCGTGGGGCCCTGGATCATCAGGGCCGACGCTGTAATGCCTTCCTGCCTGAGCTCGTCCGCATAGGCGCGGAGTTGCCGGTGTTCCTGGCGGAGCTCTTCCGCCAGGACGTCCCGGATGTGCTGGGGACCGACCTCATACCCGACAAAGTCGGGATCGGGCGGGGCAACATGCAGCAAATGGACGTGCGATTGGAAGGCCCGGGCCAGTTTCCGGGCGGCATCGATCAATCGGTCATCGGTCGACGACAGGTCGACCGCAACAAGCAGGTTCTTCATGCGCGAAGAGCGGCGGTGGGTGAATACTCGCGCTTTGGGTGCGAATGATTCACAATGTAATTCATACCCGGCATATCAAGGTGTAGGTGTTTAATTACAAGGCCTGAATAAGCCATCGCGCCGAATTACCCTGATTTTCAGTGCTTACATTACTTTTGCAGCTCATATGAGCCGACATGCAGGAAACTGAATCGATCACCGACGTCAAGGTGGCCCATAACCTGGGATTGACCGACGACGAATTCCAGCAGATCCACAAGATCCTCGGGCGTGCGCCCAACTTTACCGAACTGAGCGTCTTCTCCGTGATGTGGAGTGAGCACTGTTCG
>CAYMLN010000401.1:0-3188 GCA_964391045.1 uncultured Saprospiraceae bacterium | reverse complement strand
GGCCACGATCGCCGGCGGTGTCTTCGCCGCGTACATCGGCTTCCTCGGCGGCGACGATCCGGTTGCCCGCGTGTATTTCGCCAAGCACCTGCTCACCGCCTCGCTGATCTCGGCGCCAGCGGCGATCATGGCGGCCAAGCTGCTCTACCCGGAGACGGACAAGGTGCACGACCCGGAGCACATCGAGATGGTCAAGTCGGATGCCAGCAACCTGCTCGACGCGATCTCCGCCGGCACGACGGACGGCGCGCGGCTGGCGCTCAACGTCGGCGTCATGCTGCTCGTCTTCACGTCATTGATCTACCTCGCCAACGGCATCCTGCTGAAGATCGGGCAGATCGGCGACCTCAACGCGTGGGTGCGGTATGTGACCGACAACAAGTACGAGGGATTTAACTTTACCTTCATCCTCGGCGTCCTGTTCAGCCCGATCGCCTGGCTGCTCGGTACGCCCGCCCAGGACATCATGCAGGTGGGCCAGTTGCTCGGCCAGAAGACCATGATCAATGAGTTCGTCGCGTATGCCGAACTCCGCGGCCTGGCGGACAAGGGCATCACCCTTGACCCGAAGTCCGTCCTCATCGCTACGTATGCGCTGTGCGGGTTCTCCAACTTCGCCTCGATCGGTATACAGATCGGCGGGATCGGGGCGCTCGCCCCCGGACAGCGGAAGAGGCTGACCGAACTCGGCCTCTACGCGCTACTGGCCGGCACGATGGCC
Organism: uncultured Saprospiraceae bacterium; assembly: GCA_964391045.1. Classification (GTDB taxonomy): domain Bacteria; phylum Bacteroidota; class Bacteroidia; order Chitinophagales; family Saprospiraceae; genus Opimibacter. The sequence continues at coordinate 2,467 of CAYMLN010000401.1, read as the reverse complement.
TGCCTGTTCACCGCGATCATCGCCGGTGTGCTGCAGTCCTTTGGCTCCTGACGCCCCGGGAAACAGGGTCATTCCGGATGACTCAGCCCGATCGTGCTTCGGTCGCTTTGCAGCCATCGCGTCTCGCCCGTCGCAGTATTCTGCAGGAGTGCACGCATGGCGATCTCCACCTTGTAGGCGGGCTCGCCGGCCGGTGAGTCGGCATATGGCGTGACGGAGAGGATCTCGAAGTATGCATCCGAAGGTTGCTCCACGGTCGCGGTGCTCCACTCCAGCCCGCTTTCGTCCGTCCACCGGATCGCCGTGCGATTGGCATAGACCTCGGCATATTCGCGGGGTATCGCTTCCGTACTGATATTGATCGGGAAGAAACACGGGTCGATCAACGCATCCTGGATGCGCACGAGCTGGTTGATCCGGGAGGAATTTCCCGACGCATCCCGCACCGTGACGCCGGCCAGCACATCGACCATGTCGGTCTGGATCGGCACGAGAATACTGGGGGTGGTCTGGCCGTGATACCATTCGTAGGTGAACGGGCCGTTGCCGCGCGGGCGTACGGTGAGCTTGACGAAGCCGGTATCCAGCCAGGCGGCCTCGATGTACGCCAGGCACGGTGTACCCGTGGCCGGCTGGAAGTATAAGCATTGACTGTACTGGCAGCCGGTGAATTGGAAGGATTCGAAGCATACCTCCAGTGCCGATTGTGCGCCAACCGCCTGGTCAAACGTCGGGCTGAACGACAGCGGAGGGGCATTTTGGTTTTCCCAATAACTGTACCCACTCATGAACAATCCCGGATGCGTGGAGAAGTTGACCAGGAAGCTGTCAGCCGGTAAATCCGCATGGACATAGTCCTTCTGCCCGGGACGGATGGTCATGTTGAAATCACCTGCCGGACTTCCCGTCCCCGGAACGGCCTGGTAAAAATCGAAGCGTATCGCCGGAGAGCACGCCTCCAGGCATCCGTCCTCGCTGAACACTCCCGCATACACCGTATTTCCGTCCAGGTCGGACGTGACCGGCACCATGGTCCAGCGGTCCACGCCGGCCTGGACCATAAAATCCTGTTGGCCGAAACTGCCCGCAAACCCAAAGACGGGGTCGGTCTCGGACGTTCCCGGGATATCCTGCGGATCCTTGACACAACCGCCGGCCAGGAGTGCGGTGGCCAGCACTGTGGCTATGATAGTTTTAGTGATTTCCATAGAACCTGTATTGAAGCGAAAGAAATCCCTGCCAGGCGGGCATGTTCCCTTTCCATATGTACCCTTCATCAGACAGCGCATCATCCGCGTGATCCACGGGCGAAGGCCGCCAGGTCAGGCCGGCCACCGCGCTGAGCGCAGGCGTAAGCTGGTACCCATACCCGAGATCGGCAACGCCGAATACCCGCCGGAGACCATTCGTGTTGAGCCACGTCCTTGTCGTTTGTTCGACCGTGCCCGACGACAGCTGGTCGGCTTGCACGACGGTGATATCCCCCTGCGCGCCGTAGAGGTAGCAGAGGCCGGCACGCGCCGAGAGAATATGCCGGCGGAGCCGGTACTGCACGCCTGCCTTGACGTACAGGTGATGCAACCGGTCCGGGGCCAGCGTATTGAAGGCGCTGCGCACGCCGAAGCCGAGTTGGCGAACGGTGGACGATTTCGAAAACGAGAAACCGCCATCCTGCAGCATATAGCCGGCGGACACCAGGCCCTCGAGCCGCGGCATCAGGCTGAAACCCGCCCCCGCACCGGCGTGCAACTGCCATCCAACGGGGCTTTGCGGCTCGTTTGCGGGAATATATGTACCAGCCGTTTCGGCAAACAGGTACCACCGCCGATGATTGGTTATGGACGCTGCAGCGATCACCTCGGGCGAACTTGTCTCGATCTGCGTCACGTCCAATCCGGGGATTGGCTCTACGGAAATGGGTGATCGCATGTCGGCCACCGAAGCGCCGGTATTGTCCATCATGTCGTGCGCGGGCAATGAAGGCGCTTCCGAAAGGCCAACATCTTTATTCTCACGCGTGCTGATGATCACTTCCTTCGATGTGGCAGGTTCACCTGCGATCGTTCCTGTGCCGGTTTCAACACGAGCATTGCCGGCGCCGGCAATGCCGGGCTGCTTTGCATCCGTAACTTTCCTTGCATTCGACCCTGCGTTAGCCTTTGCCGTTGTCTGTCGACCAGACGGCCTGGCAGTCCGTTCGGAGGGAATGGAATGGGCCGCTTTGTCCGAACCCTTTGGCTGGTCAGCGGTCACCTTCGCTTGGGTCGACACACCTGGTTCCGAAGCGGCAGGACGGTTGTCCAACATCGACAGCGAATCAAGCGTCATCGGCTTGTCGGTCACGGCGGATCCTGCTTCGATTGTCACATGGGCTTCAGTCCCCGATGGTACGTTGGCGACATCCCGCGTGGCAAACCAAACAAGGCCTGCCGCGCCGATGACGACGAGCAGCAGCAATCCGCCGAGC
>CAYMLN010000400.1:0-3197 GCA_964391045.1 uncultured Saprospiraceae bacterium | reverse complement strand
CATCCTGATCACCGCCATGATGAAAAAATTGGCCGGTGCATGCCGCGTTTCAGGTGTCGTTCAGGCACGTTTCGGCCGGATTTTCAAGGGTCAGGCCCCCCCTGCAAATGATCTTCGCGGTACCCGCTGCGGAATGGCATTAATCGATGCAGGATCAAACACTTGTAGCCAGGTTGGCCGGAGTGATATGGCGGAAAATTATATGTTTTCCGCGCCGCCGGAGTGGGGAACGTCAACCGGATTCAATTTTCTACCTTTGCAGACGAGATGTGTCCTGTGGACGCATATTCCCTTTGTCGCCCTCGCGCAGGAACGCGACCGAGGTTTTTGGTTTGAAGAAGAGAATGATAATCGGGCTGTACCCATGCAGCCGTATTGTTTGGACATTTCCCGGACAAACAATTTCGGTTCATCGTGGAGGTCCGTTCAACACAAACACGACCATTGTTAAAACCAACCTAGATGAACCAAACGCTACCTGATTCCTCCGTACTTCATTCGATCGGACCTGATGCACCAGCATCAGGCTTTCAGGTATTGGCCAACGCGATAATCCACATGAACACAAAACGCTTTACCATGAAATCCCAATTGAAACGCCTCAGCCGGGGCATTCAGCTCTTGCTGCTGATGGTCGTCGGGCTGGCCGGCGCCGCACACGCGCAAACGCCCACGATGGCGGTGAGGTTTTCGAACCCCGTCTACGTATGCGAAGACAGCGTCTACTGCGTCGACGTCGAGTTCCAGGCCAGCGCCGAGAACCTCCGGGTCTTCGGCATGAACGTTCGTCTGTTCTACGACGACGAGCAGCTGGAGTTTGACACGCTGACCGATTTTGAGCCCGGCTACGGCCCGGCCGCACCGATCCCGCCCGCCGTGACGATGAGTCCGGTTGGCCTCGGATACACCTGGTTCGGCTTCGGCCAGCCGGGAACGGGCGTGGCGGATTTCGTGAATGGCGCCATCCAGTTGCTCGATCCTACGCAGCCGCCCATCTTCGTTTCCACGACAGGATGGACGAAGCTGTTCAGGGCCTGCTTCCGGATTGACGACATGAACCTCGACTCCGCCAACTTCTGTCCGTCGCTGGTGTGGGACCTCGAGCAGAATCCCGCGAACGGCGGTTGGCTCTCGGGCGATGACGGTGTCGTCATCACCTTGTATGTGGAGAACATGCCGTCGCAGCCGACCAACGAGATCGTGGACCAGTTCAACTGGCAATACGTCGGCGTTGGTCTCCCGCCCTACGGCGAGCCGATCGAGGAATCCTGTATTGACCTGTTTTGCGTTCCGACGATCGCTTGTCCCCCGGATGTGACCATCCAATGCTCGGACAGCACCGACCCGGCCATCAACCAGGCCCTGGGCCAGGCCACCGCGACGATCGTCTGCGAATCCGATATCACAATCACTTACGACGACACCCTGTTCCCGATCATCCCGGGTGACTGTGCCAACGAATACACCATCCAGCGCCGCTGGATCGTGGAAAATACCTGCGGGGGGGCGGACAGCTGTACGCAGCTCATCTTCGTCACGGACACCATCCCGCCGACGGGCGTGTGTCCGCCGGACGTGACCATCGAGTGCGGCGCAAGTACGGACCCGATGGATACCGGCTTCCCGACCGTCGCGGACAACTGCGACTCGGCCCCGCTGGTGGAATATTTTGACATCACCATCAACGGCGAGGATTGCCCGCAGGAATACCAGATCGACCGCCTCTGGCTGATCACGGATGCGTGCGGCAACGCCAATCCGATCTGCCGCCAGCTGATCTGGATCGTGGATACCACGCCGCCAGTGATCGCCTGTCCGGCCGACGCCACCATCGAATGTGACGATCCGCTCCCGACCGATGTGGCCACCGCCACCGACAACTGCGGCGGGCCGGTGGACGTGCAGATCACAGACACCTATTGCGAGCATCCGATCATCGGCTTCGTCGACTATTATGCGTTCGCCAACTGGGCCCAGATTATCCCGCCGCAGGGCGGCGACATCCAACAGATGGGGGATGACGTGATGCTGGTCAGCCCGGACGGCGATGTGCCCTGCCTCACCGGCGCGTCCGTGCTCCTCCAGATCACGGTGCAGAATGCGGGCCAGATCGTCTTCAACTGGGATTACACGTCGTATGACGTGGACGGCCCGGTCGTCGATCCGTTTGGCTACAATCTCAACGGCACTTTCTATCAATTGACCGACGACGAGGGCCCGGCGATCCAGACCGGTACGGCCGTGATCACGGTTGCTGCGGGCGATGTGTTCGCCTTCGAGCAGCAGACGACCGACTGTATCCTGGGCGAGGGCGCCTCGACGGTAGTCGACTTCTTCGTCTGTGAAGACCTCGGCGGACCGGTGTGCAGCACGCTGCTCATCCGGACCCACACGGCCACGGACGAGTGCGGCAACCAGGCCGACTGCATCCAGACCATCCTCATCGAGGACACGACGGCGCCCGTGCTGACCTGCGCGGCCGACGTGACCATCGAGTGCACCGAGGACACGAGCCCGGCCAACACCGGCAGCTCGACGGCCACGGACAACTGCGATGCGGCAGTGACCAACATTTCTTTCTCCGATGCGATTATCCCGAGCACGGTATGCCCGCAGGAACTGACCATCCAGCGCACCTGGACGGCCACGGATTCGTGCGGCAACAGCAGCACGTGCCTGCAGATCATCACCGTCGATGACTCGACGGCGCCGGTCCTGACCTGCGCAGCCGATGTGACGATTGAGTGCGATGAGGATTCCAGCCCGGCAAACACGGGCACCTCGACGGCGACAGATAACTGCGACAGCGCGCCGGCGGTGACCTCCGTCGACGTGACGGTCGCCGGGACCTGCCCGCAAGAATATACGATCCAGCGCACGTGGACGGCGACGGACGCCTGCGGCAACGCCAGCACCTGCCTCCAACTGATCGAGGTCGTTGACACGACTGCCCCGGTCCTGACCTGCGCGGCCGACGTGACGATCGAGTGCGACGAAGATTCCAGCCCGGCCAATACGGGCACCTCGACGGCGACGGACAATTGCGATCCCGCACCGGTGGTGACCTCCGCCGACGTGACGGTCGCCGGCACCTGCCCGCAGGAATACACGATCCAGCGCACCTGGACAGCCACGGATGCCTGCGGCAACAGCAGCACCTGCCTCCAGACGATCGAGGTCGTCGACACGACCGCCCC
>CAYMLN010000399.1:0-3200 GCA_964391045.1 uncultured Saprospiraceae bacterium | reverse complement strand
CGGCCATCGGCCCGTATTCCTGGACCTGCACCTGCGCGCTGTCCGGCACCAGCAGGGTCAGGTCAAGCCCGAACGCCCCTAAATGCCGCTCGCTGTATCCCGACGGTTCACGGGAACAGCCTGCAGCCAGGACGAGGAAAACGAGCCATAGCTGGAGATGGCGGCAGAGGGACATTCACCAAAGATAGTCATCCCGCCCTGTGGCGTCTTGGTCGGCTTTCCGCGGAAATTCGTCTGCCTTTTCGAGCTGGGACTTGACATCGATATCAAAATGTGATACCTTCGTAATATCATTTAAATATCAATTCGACTCACCATGGAAAAAATCTACAAGCCGTTGAACGGCTACCTGATGTTTATCGTGCTTCTGGCCATGCTCGCCGGACTCGTCTGGAATATTGTCAATGAAGGCAGCCTGGCGATCACCATCCCGCTCGCCTTCCTGGCGATGCTCGTCCTGCCGGGCTTCTTCTACATCAACCCCAATGGCTCGGTCGTCCTGACGCTTTTCGGCAAGTACGCCGGCACCGTCAAGGAAAACGGGTTCTTCTGGGCCAACCCGTTCTTCGCCAAGAAGAACATCTCCCTGCGGGCGCGCAACTTCGAAAGCGAGCGCGTCAAGGTCAATGACAAGCGGGGCAACCCGATCCTGATCTCCGTGATCACGGTATGGCGCGTCCGGGACACCTACAAGGCCGCCTTCGAGGTCGACGATTACGCCAGCTTCGTCAAGCTGCAGAGCGATGCGGCCGTGCGCAACCTGGCGGGCCAGTACTCCTACGACAACTTCGATGACGACCAGGCGGAGATCACCCTTCGTTCCGGCATGTCCGAGATCAACCACGCGCTCGAAGCCGCGCTCTCCGAGCGCCTAAGCATCGCCGGCATCGAGGTGATGGAAGCCCGCATCGGCTACCTCGCCTACGCCGAGGAGATCGCCTCCGCCATGCTCAAGCGCCAGCAGGCTGAAGCCATCGTCGCCGCCCGCCACAAGATCGTGGAGGGCGCCGTGAGCATGGTCGAGATGGCCCTGCGTGACATCACCCATAAGCAGATCGCGGACTTTGACAACGAAAAGAAGGCCACGATGGTGAGCAACCTCATGGTCGTGCTGTGCAGCGACAAGGATGCGACGCCGGTCATTAACACCGGCACGCTTTATCAATGAACAATGAACAATGAACAATGAAGAATGAACAATGCAGGTTCGGCGGTCTCCGGTGGTGCATTCAGGTGTGGGGTATCCGGTTAGAAAAGACTCGCCTTACGGTAGTAAATGGCGCTCCGTGTCTCGGTGCGAGATGTGATGAAGCCCTGTCGGGAAAAGACGCTTAACTAAACAGGATGAACTGATCGTGCCCAAGAAGAAATTCGTACTCCGCATCGACGACGACGTCTACGACGCCCTCGAGAAATGGGCCGCCGCGGACTTCCGCAGCGTCAACGGGCAGATCGAATGGCTGCTATCCCGCGCGCTTCGCGACCGCAAGCGCATGCCGGAAGGAAGTCAACCTCCCGATCCGGAAGCGGATGGCGGCAGCGACGACTGATCCGCCGCGCGGAGGTCAACGGATAAAAACGAAACGGCCGGTTGCATGCAACCGGCCGTTCTTTATTTCCTGGTGATGACGGGCTGGCCCGGTCAGATCTTGGTCTTGATCGTGCACCCGATCGCCTTGGTCTCCGCCGGCTCGGGATTGTTGCCGGCCTTGATGGCGGCGATGGCGTTCTCCACGTATTTCACCTTTACGTCGGACGGATTCTGGGCGTTGTCATCGATCGCGCCGATGTACCGGACCTTGCGCTCGGAGTCGAGCAGGTATACATGCGGTGTGCGCGTTGCGCCATACTGCGGATAGATCTTCTGCCCGTCGTCAAAGAGGTACTTGAAGGGGAAGCCCTTCTCCTTTGCCCGGGCCTGCATGGAGGCAAAGTCATCGCCCTCCTTGACGGAAGGGTCATTCGGGTTGATGGCCACGACCGGGAAGCCCTGGGCCGCGAACTTGTTGTGCAACTCGATGATCCGGTCCTCGTACATGACGGCATACGGGCACGTATTGCACGTGAAGATCACGATGTAGCCCTGGGCGCCTTTATAGCTGGCCAGGGAGACCATCGAACCGTCGACGTTCTTCAGCGAGAAGTCGGTGGCGATGTCGCCCACCTTGTATTGTGCGGTTGCCGGCACTGCGCCCGCGATCCAGAGGACAACGGCGAGGGAAAGCAAACGGGAAAGGGTCTTCATGTCGTTTTGTTTAATTCAGTTTGACAATATCCTGTAACTCCGACAGGGTGTGAAAAGTTCGCTCGTAGAACCGCCTGGTGTCCCCGCGCCGGACCAGCGTGGTCGGGATGGCGCCGGACCAGGCAGGATCGACGTCATTGATCCAGTAATCCATCCTGTTGTCGTCGAGGGCGATCACGTAGCGCTCCAGGTTCCGCTCGCGCACGAAAGGCGCCAGGCGACGGATGTAATCCTTGCGGAAGTCGAGACTGACCAGGATGAGCTTGAACGGCTGACCGGCCATTGCCGAATCGAGGGCCAAAAAATAAGGCAATTCCTGCACACACGGCACGCACCATGTCGCCCAGAAGTTGATGACGTACGTTGTGTCGCCTGCCGGACGCAAAAGCGGCTTCAGGGCATCGTAATCCATCACCGGAACAGGCAGGGAGTCGGACGGCGGCAACCACCTTACCGGCGATTGGGCGTCGACCTGGCCGGAAGACCAAAGGAGAAATGCCACAAGGAACAGGCGCATATAGACTAAACCGGCGTTTGGCCGGTTTTGATGTGTGTTTAGATTTTCCCTAACGTTTTTTTAACACACCGGGCCGGACCGTCCTGCGCCTCGTTTCCCATCGGCAAACCCTTTCCTCAATTCAGCTTGTACTTCAGTCCAAGCGCCTCGAGATCCTCGATGAATCCGCTCGCCGCCTTGACCTTGTTGGTCTTGCTGACGAGACCGAGGATGAAATCGTCGTCGAGGTCATACACCTGCAACCGCAGCCGGTGCTTGCCCTTGTGGCTGGAGCAGATGCGGTCCAGGCTGTCAAGGAGGAACTTGTCGAGTTGGTCGACCGAGATCTTGACCGTAATGGAATGCGTCAACTCCTCGCCGATGCTTTCGAGCACGCTCTGCGTCTCGGCGCGAAGCTGGCCTTCGAAACCTGGGGCGACTTGTCGGCCAAGCGCGACA
>CAYMLN010000398.1:261-3206 GCA_964391045.1 uncultured Saprospiraceae bacterium | reverse complement strand
GAAGAAACCCGAAGGTCCGTTCGGGGACCATCTCGGGTACTACAGCCTGACCCATGATTTTCCGGTGCTGGACATCGACCAGGTTTATCACCGCAAGGATCCGATCTGGCACTTCACCGTCGTCGGCCGCCCGCCGCAGGAAGACTCGAACTTCGGCTGGCTGATCCACGAACTGGTCGAGCCCCTCGCGCCGACGGAGTTTCCCGGCCTCCGGGAGGTCCATGCCGTCGATGCCGCCGGCGTCCACCCCCTGCTCCTCGCGATCGGGCACGAACGCTACATGCCGTTTCGCGATCCGGTGCCCGAGGAGTTGCTCACGATCGCAAACCACCTGCTCGGCAAAGGCCAGACCTCATTGGCCAAATACCTGTTCATCGCCTGCCACGAGGATGCGCCTGCGCTGCACACGCATGACATGCCGGCCTTCTTTCGCCATCTCCTCGAACGCATCGATCTCCGTCGCGACCTTCATTTCCAGACGAAGACCACCATCGACACGCTCGACTACAGCGGCGACAACTGGAATGCCGGTTCGAAACTGGTGATCGCCGCGCGCGGTCCGGCGATCCGCGATCTCGGCACTACCCTGCCCGACCATCTTCGACTCCCGGATGTTTGCCGGGCGATGCATCTCGTCCTGCCGGGCGTTGTCGCGCTGACGGTCGATCCCTTCACCGATTATGCGCATGCATCCCGGGAGATCGAAGCGCTGCGCGCCGCGCTGGACAAGACATTGCACGCCAGATGGCCGCTTTGGATCCTGGCCGACGACAGCGCCTGGATGGCCAATCGGCTGGAGAACTTCCTGTGGGCTGCGTTTACCCGCTCCCAGCCGGCGAAAGACCTTTACGGCGTGGGTGAATCCGTGATCGACAAGCACTGGGGCTGTGACGGTCCGCTCCTGCTCGACGCCCGGATCAAGCCGCACCATGCGCCCGTCCTCGAGACCGACCCCGCAGCGAGTAAGCGCGTTGATCAACTGTTCGCGCCGGGCGGGCCCCTACACGGACGCATCAAGGGCTTGTAAATGGCATCGCTCCAGCTGCCGGACCTGTTCACCCAGCGAATGCATCTCCAGCTTCAGGATGAAGCGGACGCATTCTTTCACGCACTGGACCAGCCCTCCCCGACGTCGATACGCCTCAATCACCGCAAGGGCCGGCACGCGTTTCCCCACACGACGCCCGTGCCATGGTGCCCAATGGGCCTTTACCTGGAGGAGCGGCCTGCCTTCCACATGGACCCGCACTGGCATGCCGGCGCGTATTACGTCCAGGAGGCATCCTCGATGATCCTTGACCACGTCCTTCGTCATCTTCCGTTATCGGACCATGGCAAGATCTGGCTCGACGTCTGCGCTGCCCCGGGCGGCAAGACGGGCATCCTTGCCGCGCACATGAAACCCGGCGACGTGTTGGTCGCTAACGAGGTGGTCGGCACGCGTCGACAGATCCTCGAGGAGAACCTCGTCAAGGCGGGCTATCCAAACGTCTTCCTGTCGGGCGCATCCGCTGACACCTTCAACGTCCCGTTTGCCGATGTCATGCTCATCGATGCGCCCTGCGCGGGCGAAGGCATGATGCGGAAGGATCCGGAGGCGATCCGCCAATGGACGCCTGCGCTCGTGGACCAGTGCAGCCTGATGCAGCAGCGCATTGTCCGCGATGCCGTGCATGCCCTTCGACCCGGCGGATTCCTCATCTACAGCACATGCTCGTACAGCGCGGCGGAGAACATGGAAAATGTGGCGCGCTTTGCGGACACGCACGGCCTTCAACGTATCGTCATTCCCATGCCTGAAGCATTCGGCGTTGAAACCCTCGAGGAAGGCCCGGTCACGGGCTACCAGCTTTATCCGCACCGTGTTCGCGGCGAGGGCTTGTTCATCGCGGTGCTCGCCAGGCCGGAGGAAAACACGGCAGGTCGTAAGGCCCAAAAAAATCAAGGCGTGAAGACGACGCCCCTGCCTGACATCTTCCGGCCGCTGTTCTCCGACTCGAGCGAATATGTCACGCTGGCCAACGACCCGCAAACCCCGATAATCCCTGTCGAAGCCTTGCCGCAAGCCGAGATCGTATATCGGCATCTGCCGGGTGCCCGATGGCTGGCCCAGGCGGGCGAACGCAAGGGCAAAGATGTCGTGCCTGCGCATTGGCTGGCCATGTCGCCCTGGCTGTCCGATGCGGCACCGGCGATCGATCTTTCCCGTGAGGCTTCCCTTGATTACCTCGAGCGACTGATCCCCCGGGACATGCCGGACGCACCGGGCGATTGGCATGTGGTCCGGTACGACGGGTCGGTCCTGGGCTGGATGAAATCAACGCCACAGGGATGGCGTAACTACTACCCGAAAGCCTGGCGCCTGCGCCAGCGGCACGCCAGTGCCTGAACGGGGATTCCTTACCTTGCGGCGCGCATGGACACCCGGCGATATCACCTGCTTATCGGCGCCAACCTGGGCGACCGCAACGGCACCCTGGGCCGGGCCCGCGACCAGTTGCAAGCCGGCGGCGCGGCGATCGCCGCGGCCAGCCACGTCTACGAGACCGAACCCTGGGGATATCCCGACCAGCCCTGGTTTCTCAACCAGGCCGTCGAGGTGCGGTCTACCCTTTCCCCGCAGGACATGCTTGCGCTGATCAATCGCATCGAAGTACAATTGGGCCGGCAGCGCGGCGAGAAGTGGCACGCCCGGCACATCGACATCGATATCCTGCTCTGCGGCGACCTGGTCATCGACACCCCCGGGCTGAAACTTCCCCACCCCGAGATGGCCCATCGCAATTTCGTCCTCGTGCCCCTGTCCGAAATTGCGGGGGATGCCATGCATCCGGTGCTCGGCAAGACCATCGACGACCTGTATGCCGAATGCCGCGATATGGGGGAAGTCTATATATTCAACGCCGATGAGCAGGGCTAACCCCTACAAGTACATCTGCATCGAA
>CAYMLN010000398.1:0-251 GCA_964391045.1 uncultured Saprospiraceae bacterium | reverse complement strand
CGGGCAAGACCAGCCTGTGCGAGTTGCTCGCCCAGCGCTACCCGGTCAAGCTGGTGCTGGAGGAATTCGACGACAATCCCTTCCTGCCCTTCTTCTACCAGAGCCCGGAGCGATATGCCTTTACGGTCGAACTGTTCTTCATGGCCGAACGGCACAAGCAGCTCCGCGAGATCACCCTGCAGAAGGACCTGTTCTTCGATTTCACACTCGCCGACTACAGCTTCTGGAAGACCCTCATCTTCGCGCGGAAG
>CAYMLN010000397.1:0-3214 GCA_964391045.1 uncultured Saprospiraceae bacterium | reverse complement strand
TAGCGGTCCGCGCATTCCGGCGACACGAACACCTGGTCCAGCCCGAACCAATCCGCGATGCGGAGGATCGTGCCCAGGTTGCCCGGATCGCGTATGCTGTCGAGGTAGAGGCAACGCATGCCGGATAATGATGCCGGAATCGTCGGTGTGGCGGGCAGGTGGCACAAGGCCATCACGCCCGGCGGCGTGGGCATCTGGCTGATGCGGGCCATGTCGCCCTCGGGGATCCGCACGACCCTCACCTTTTCCGATGAGGCCTGCAGGATATCGAATGCGTTCGCATCCGAAACGTACAATTCATCGATCACATGCGGATTGTCCCGAATGAGCTCCAGGCTGATTTTCAGGCCCTCGACGGTGAATTTGTCATACTTTAGCCTGAACTTTCGGTGTTGAAGGGACTGTATGTACTTGATCCGGGACTTGGATAGAAACTCCATGTGGTCTTCGCGCCGTACAGTTTCACCCACCCACCGGTTGGCCTGGGCGATCGGCCTGATCCTGCTGCTCGGCGGATGCAATAGTAAACAATATCTCGAACCGGGTCAATCCTTCGTCAAGGACAATAAGCTCACGGTCAAGTCCAGACACAAGGTCGACGACAAGTCGGCACTGACCGAGGACCTCATTTCCCTCTACCGGCAACCCCAGACCCGCACGGTGGCGGGCATTCCCCGGCATACGTTCTACTACAACTACCAACGATCGCTGGAAAAGAAGCCCGACCGGAAAAAGTGGTCGGACGAGAAGATCATCCGCAACCGGCCGGTGATCTTCGATTCCCTCAAGGCCCGGCAGTCCTGCACGGAAATGGTCCGGTACCTGTCGCAACGCGGGTACCGCAGCGCGACGGCCGATTTCCACACCCTGACACGCGACAAGGAGACGACCGTTTACTACGCGGTGGATCCGGGCCCGCGCACCTACCTGGACACATTCCGCATCATCGCGGAGGACCCAAGGCTCCAGGCGCTCGTGGATTCGACGCAGGAAGAGATCGTATACTTGCCGGGAAGCCCGATGGATATTGAATTGTACCGGGTCGAGCGCAACCGGCTGGTGCGCCTCATACAGCAAAGCGGGTACGCCCAGTTTGACGCGAGTTATATCACGTCATTGGAAGTCGATACTGCAGGCGGCAAGGTCACGGCGCGCGTGCGCGTGCGCAACCCGACGGACAGCACGCGTCACGAAGTGCACCAGTTCGGCCAGGTCGTTATCTACCCCGACTTCAACATCACGCGGCAACCGGCGCTGTTTGACTCGGTGTACCGGCAGATCCGCTACCGGCTTCCGGATTCCGCCTACTTTTCCATCAGGCCCGAAGCGCTGGACCGCAATATCCATACACGGCCGGGCGAGCGGTACAATATCGAGGATGTCGAGCAGACCCTGCGCAGTCTCGGTCGGATCGAATTGATCCGATTTGTTAATCCGAGCATCAACCTCGATACGACGAACGCGGAGCAGCCCCGCGTAGATTACACGTATTTCATCTCGCGCAGCGTGAAGATCCCGCTCACTTTCAAGGCGGAACTCACGTATTCCAATATCGCCTCCGTGCAGCGCAGATCCTTGTTCGGCGCCGCCCTGAGCACGAACTACCGCGACGTCAATTTCCTGCGCGGGGCGGAAGTGTTCAATGTCAACCTGGAAGGTGGCTTCGAGTTCGACTTCTTCAACGCGACCGAGACCCCGGAGCGGGGTATCCTTAACAGCGCGAACTTCGGCCTCAACTCGACCCTGGCCCTGCCCCGCTTCTACGATCCGCTCGGCTTATATCGCCTGCTCAACAACAAGGGCCAGGAAGAGAAAAAGATCCTGTTCAGCCGGAAGTTGAACGACTGGCTTGAAAACGACGCCGTCACGCAGCTCAAGCTCGGCTATTCGTTCGTAACGATCCGGGACTACTACCAGTACTACAACCTGGTCGCCAACCTGCAATACATCGTCCAGCCGAATCCGTTTCGGAGCTTGATCATCGACCGCACGGGGATCGACATCTTCATCCCTGACGCCAAACCCGCCTACCAGGAGATCCTTGATGACAATCCGTTCCTGCGCGAGAGCTTCGGCAAGCAGCTCTTCACGGGTGTGGCCTTCCGCGGCCTGACGAGCGAGCAGAACTCCCGCAAGAAGCATCGCTCCGGCTATTTCAAGTTCATCCAGGGGTACGAATTGTCCGGCCTCGAGGTCTTTGGCATTAACACGCTGGTCAATGCCCTCAGCAACGACACGGAAGCCTTCGCGTTCGGCAACAAGGACGGGGACCCCGACAACCTGGTCACCTTCTCCCATTTCGCGAAGGCGGAGGTCGACCTTCGCTTCTACCGCGATATCGGGCGGACCAGCCAATTGGCCATGCGCTTCAACACCGGTGTCGCCTCGCCTTACGGTCCGTATACGAAACAGGTTCCCTACATCAAGCAATTCTACGTGGGCGGCCCGTTGAGCAACCGCGGCTGGCAGATCCGCGAACTGGGCCCGGGATCGTTTGAGGATACCGCCGCGCTTGACCCCAACGTGCCATTTTACCAGACGGGTGATTTCAAGGTGGACATGTCGGTCGAATTCCGTTTTCCACTCTTTTGGTACTTCAAGGGTGCGGTGTTTGCCGATGCGGGCAATATCTGGACCCTGCGCCCGGACCCGTCCCGCCCCGGGGCCAATGTCAAGAGTCCATTGGCTGAACTGGGCATGGGCTTCGGCTATGGCGTGCGCATGGACCTGTCGTATTTCATCTTGCGCGCAGACTTCGGCTACCGCTTGCACAATCCGTTTCCCATCGATGGTTCGCGCTGGCTCACGGACCGGCTCAGCGATTTCCCGGGCGGCGCAGAGGTGCAGATCGCCGTGGGCATGCCCTTCTGAGAAGGCGCCTTACTGCATGTGCTTGCGCCCGTACAGGCTGCAGATCGGACAGTTGTCCCGCACATGGCCGCGTGCCGGGCAGTATTGCCGGCCGAAGAAGATGATCTGCAGGTGCAGATTGTTCCAGGTCGATTCCGGAAAGAGTTTCTTCAGGTCGCGCTCCGTCTGCTCGACCGATTTACCCGAAGAAAGGCCCCATCGCCACGCGAGGCGGTGAATGTGCGTGTCGACGGGAAAGGCCGGCACGCCAAATGCCTGGGCCATGACCACCGATGCCGTCTTATGCCCTACGCCCGGCAGGGCCTCGAGCTCGTCGAACGTATGCGGTACTTCTCCGCCATGT
>CAYMLN010000396.1:0-3230 GCA_964391045.1 uncultured Saprospiraceae bacterium | reverse complement strand
AGAAGAAGACCGGCCGGTCAGAGATGCGGCCGATGTCCTTGATGATCTTCAGCCAGCTGAGATAGGCGAGGATACCGAAGCCGGCGAGAAAGGACAGCACGCCGAGCGGGCCGAAGAAGTGCATCGGGCGCTTGGCGAACTTGCCGACGAACATGATCGACATGATATCGAGGAAACCGTTCATCACGCGCTCCCAGCCAAACTTGGAATAGCCGTACTTACGCGCACGGTGCTGGACGACTTTCTCGGTGATGCGCGTGAAGCCGGCCCACTTGGCGATGAGCGGGATGTACCGGTGCATCTCGCCGTACACTTCGATGTTCTTGACGACCTCGCCGCGATAGGCCTTCAGGCCGCAGTTGAAATCGTGCAGCGGGATCTTGCTCACCGCGCGTGTTACGGCGTTGAACAACTTGGAGGGCAGGGTCTTTGTGAGCGGATCGTGGCGGTTCTTTTTCCAGCCGCTGACGATGTCCCAGCCGTCGTCGCGCACCATGCGGATAAGGTCGGGTAGCTCGTCGGGCGAATCCTGCAGGTCGGCGTCCATCGTGATGACGACGTCACCCGCCGCGGCTTCGAAGCCCTTCTGCAGGGCCGCGCTCTTGCCGTAGTTGCGGCGGAAGCGGATACCTTTTACCCATTGAAACTTTTCGCGTTCCGCCGTCACGGTCGCCCAAGTGCGGTCATTGCTCCCGTCATCGATCACGATGACCTCGAAGGGTCCCAGGGCGTGTTCGGCGGCGACACGGTCGATCCACGCAAAGAGCTCGGGGAGCGATTCGTATTCGTTATACGCGGGAATGACGATGGAGAACCGCGGGCGGTTGTCGGACATGAGCGGCGGTCAGGCAGTCGGGAAAGTCGGCGGCGCTTCGCGCTTGAGCATCTGGCCCGCGATCAGCGACTTGATCAGGCCCCAAAACGCGATCCAGATCAAGGTGAACGGCGCGACGATGAAGGGGTTGAGGAAGTAGCCGGAGAACTTGCGGCTCATCTCCCGCTGCTCTTCCGGAATATTCTGCGCATCCATCTGCGCCTCGGCTGCCGCCAGGATCTTGTCGGCCATGCCGGGGTCGATGACCTTCATGTAGAGGACGGTGAAGATGCCGGAGATCACCCCGGCGATGAGCGCAACGCCCATCCCGGTGCGGATGGCCTGCCCGAGATTGATGTAGCCACCAAGCGCGGTGTCGCGCTGTTCCTTGACCGCCAGGTAGATCGTGAAGAAGGTCGCACCGAAGAGGGCAGCGTTCATCAGCAGGCCCAGGCCCATATTGCCGCCCTGCTGGATCCCCAGCATGTTGCTCAGCAGGGAAAAGATGACATACACCATCCCGGTGATCAAGCCCCATTTAACATTTGTAGACATGTGCAGTGTTGGGTTTCGTGAAGTGGATGACCAAAAATATCAATTAATCCATAGTTGCCCACCGCACAGGGTGCCGATCACGTTGCCCGTGAAGGTCCGGCCGGCCAACGCGTCGTTGTGCGACAGCGAATGCACCGCACCCGCATAGGTCCAGGCCAAATCCGGGTCGAACAGCGTGATCTCGGCCGGCTGGCCGCGTTCGATCGCCGGGGTTGAAAGGCCCAGGATGCGTCGCGGACCGGCGGAAAACTTATCCACGATCGTTTCCAGTGAAACGGTGTCGCGGAGTGCCGTCATTGCCGCGGCGAAGGCGCTTTCCAGGCCCACGCTGCCGAAGCCGGCATAGGTGAACTCGCACGCCTTGGCCTCGATCTCGAGCGGCGTGTGCAGGGAACTGATGTGATCGATGAGCCCGTCGCGCACGGCCTTGATGAGGGCCTTGCGGGAAGCGGCCGAGCGCAACGGCGGCAGGATCTTCATGTCGGCGTTGAAGTCCCCGACATCGCTGTCTTCGAGCAACAGGTGGATCGCGCCGGTATCTGTCGTGAGCCGAAGCTTTTGGGCGCGGGCGCGTTGGATGTGCGCCAACGATTCACCCGAGGCGATGCCATGGAAGTGGAGTCGCGAGCCCGTATAGGCCAATAGCCGGATATCCCGCTGTACGGTGATCTCTTCGGCCACGTCGGGGATGCCCGTGAGGCCCATCGACGTGCTGACGGGGCCTTCGTGCATCTGCCCGTCGACAGTCAGGGTGCGGTTGAGCGGAAACTGGATGACGAGGCCGTTGAACGGCATGACGTAGTCGAGCGCCCGGGTGAGGAGGCCGGCCTCGACCGGGGCCTTGCGGCCGTCGGAAAAGGCGACTGCGCCCCCGCGGGACATGTCGATCATCTCGGTGAGGTCCTTGCCCTCGAGGTCCTGGGATACGGCGCCGATGGCATGGATGCGCACGGGCAGGTCCTTGCAGGCATTGTGCACGTAGTCCACCTCGATGCGGGAATGCACGGGCGGCTGCGTGCGCGGGAAGACCGCGAGTGCTGTATAGCCGCCGGCCTGGGCGCTGCGCGCCAGGGAGGCGAAGGTCTCGCGGAATTCGAAGCCGGGTTGTCCGGGTTGGGCTCCGATATCGACGAAGCCGGGCGCCGCATGCAGGTTGGGCGACGTCACGATGCGGGCCGTGCCGTCCGTGATGCTTTTCGCGATGCGGGTGATGATGCCGTCTTCGATGAGGATGTCCCGGGGCTCGGCGGGTTCGACGCCGGGCTGGAGGACAGTGACTTTCTTGAGCAGGGTCTTCATGACAGGTCGGGGGCCGGGAGACGCGCGCCGGACGAATGGCCGTCCGCTAAGATGCGGCTTGCGGCGTGAAAATCAAAATCAGGCCGGGGGCTCAAGCGCCGCCGGATTTCCACAGGCGGATCAGCGCGATCTCGATACCGAGGAATACGAGGGCAAAAATGATGCACCACCGCCACAACGGCTTGCCCTGGCGGGCGCCCTGGATGAGCTCGGTCAGGTCGGTCTCGTCCGACTCGTTCCAAACCGTGATCGCACCTTCCTCGCCGAAGGCGTCGAGGTCCGCCACGGCCAGGTCGGATTCCGTCCGGTCGTAATTGAAGCCAAAGACGGCCAGCTTTTCTTCGCCATTCAGCAACGTATAGAATCCCGCCTCCTTGATCTGGCCGGAAACGTCCAGCAGGGCGCCGGCAGGCTGGCGCGTGAGGCCGGGAAGAAATTCCGCGGGTCCGGTCACCTGCAGGGCCTCGCCGGTCACGGTGGCCGGCAGGTCGACGCCGATGAGGTCGTCCTTGCCGATCATGTAGGCGAGGGGCCGCGCATCTGAGGTGTAGATCGCCAGCTT
>CAYMLN010000395.1:0-3230 GCA_964391045.1 uncultured Saprospiraceae bacterium | reverse complement strand
GGCACGGTTACGGGCGCGCCGAAGAAACGGACCGTCGAACTCATCCGGTCGATCGAACCTGAACCGCGCGGGTTTTACACGGGCGTCTTTGGCGTCTTCGACGGGAAGGTCCTGCGCAGCGCCGTCATGATCCGGATGATCGAATTGCGCGAGAGCGGCTACTTTTACCGGAGTGGCGGAGGCATCACCTACCGCAGCGATGCGGACACCGAATACCGCGAGTTGATCGACAAGGTCTATGTCCCGTTTTCTTGAGACGATCCGGATCCGGGGAGGCGCGCCGCTGCACCTCGACGGGCACCAGCGGCGCGTGGACGATACGTTCAGGGTGTTTTATGCCGGCATTCCTCCGCTCTCGCTCGCCGCGGTGATCGCGGACTCCGTCATGGATGTGAGTGCCGACCAGCGTTGCCGCATCGTTTACGACGACTCGACGCACGAGGTCACCGTCACGCCGCTACAGCCGAGGACAATCCGTTCCCTGCGCCTTGTCGATCTGCCGCCGGATTACGACTACGGCTACAAATACGCGGACCGCCGGATCCTCGAGCTGGCCTTTGCCCGGCGGGGTGATGCGGACGATGTGCTGCTGATACGCGACGGGTGGATCACCGATACCTCAGTGGCCAACGTGGCCTTTCGGGCGAATGGCCGGTGGTATACGCCGGCACTTCCGCTGCTGGCGGGCACGACGTGGAAGCGGCTCGTCAGCGACGGGGTGATCGTCCCTCGACCCATCCATGTCGACGACCTGCCCCGTTACGAGGCCTGTGTCGTGTTCAACGCGCTCAATGACTGGGATCAGCGTCCAGCGATTCCGATATCTGCCATCTGCAGGTAAACGCTGCTGCCAGGCGTATTTCATATTTCCCGCAGAGTCGCAGAGACCGGCAGCGAATACCCTGTGTGAGCGAACCAAATCCTATAACGCATCCTGATTTGCAGTGGGTGGAGGACGCAGAACTCTCCGCTTGTTTCGCACGGCGATCACGGAGAATCACATAGTTGCTACTTATAGAAACTTCTTCGTTCTTCGTTCACATCCGTTCGCCTTTCGCCGTTTGCCTTTCGCCCTTTTTCGCACGGAGATCACGGAGCCCACAGAGAAGTCACAGGCCTCCCGGCCCCCCACTTCTTAATTCGTAATTCGTAATTACCCAATCACGAGCTCATCGTACCGAAACACGACCTCCATCCCCCTGGACTTGAAGTACGCCCGGGTCTCCGCCTCCGGGCGGTCGGACGTGGCGAGGACGAAGTCGCCGCCCCAGGCGCCGAGGGACTTCACCGTGCCCCAGTAGTCGGGGAAGGTCTTTGCCTGCACGGTCGGCATGTCGAGGATGCCGGAGAGGATCGACTCGTGCTGGCGCAGGAGCGCCTCGAAGTCCTTCAGGGACTGGACCTCGTTGATGCTCTCGGTGAGGTGCGTGATCTTGTCGATCGTGCCGTTGAGGCCGGCCTTCGACTTGGTGTAATTCTGGAGCGCCTCCCGGCTGCTTTGCTTGCGGCCGAGATAGACGAAGAAAAGGTTTTGCTTGAACCGGGGATCGAAGTCGGCGCTGTCGATGTGGAGTTCGTCTTCGAGCAATTGGTAAAGGACGGGACCTTCCGCATCCGCACAGGCAATGTCGTAGCCCGAACCGCCGAAGGTGTCGAAGAGCAGCAGGTACGGATTGACCTCGGCCCACTGGGCGACACACCAGACAAGGGTCGAGCTGCTACCGAGGCCCCAGCTGCGGTCGAATTCGAGGTAGGTCTCGACACTGTACTTCCGCCACTGGGAGAGGAACTCGGAGTTCTGACGGCAGGCCGCCCGCAGGAGCTGGCGGATGCCCTCGGCAACGTCCGGATCCGAACTCTCGATCGGGTCGAAGGCCATGAGGTCGAAATTGCCGGAGAACCACAGTTTGCCCTGTGGGTCGTACGCCTTCCAGACGATCTCGCTGCCGGCCTTCTCGCTGATGCTCATCGACTGGCCGAGCTTGCAGGGCAACGCGAGCGACACGGCGCCGTTGAGCACGAGGTACTCACCGGTCAACAGGAGCTTGCCATTGGCTTTATAGTGTCGTTTCGTTTGAACGGCCATGGGATACGGGGGGCAATACAAAGCCAAGAACTATCCGGAAAAAGCCATAAGCCCTTGGTGTCCGCCGGTTATCGCTACCCGTCTTTCGGCTCCCCTGCCGGCAGGACCGCGGCAAGGTATATGTTTTTTGTCTATAAATCTTTTCCCGATGTGTCTTTTGCCCCGCCCGGCATGCCAGCGGCCCGTATGGCAGAGCCACCGGCATGGTCGAACTCCACGGCGCCCCGTGTTGTTAAAAGGGCGAAACGTTAAAGTATCTTCGATGCCCCAACCCGGGCCAAAACGACACATCACCTATGACGTACGATAATTTCACCATCAACGCCCAGGAGGCGATCCTGTCCGCCCAGCGCCTCGCCGCCGGCCTGCAGCAGCAGACCGTCGACACGACCCACCTCATCAAGGGGATCCTCGACGCGAGCGAGGACAGCGCCAAGTTCCTGTTCCAGAAAATGGGGGTCAGTATCCCCCAGCTCACCAAGGCCCTCGACGAGTCGATCCAGACGTACCCGAAGGTCTCCGGCTCCGACAAGCAGTACCTGACCGACCATAGCAACAAGGCACTCGCGGAGGCCAAGAAGCTGATCCCGGAATTCGGCGACGAGTTCATCTCGACGGAGGTCATGCTCCTCGGCATCCTGAAAGGCCAGAGCAAGGGCGCCCAGATCCTCAAGGACCAGGGGGCCACGGCCGACGGCCTCAAGGCCGCCATCAAGGAACTGCGCGGCGGCCGCCACGTGAGCGACCAGCACAGCGAGAACCAGTACAACGCGCTCAAGAAATACGCGATCCACCTCAACCAGCGCGCGCTTGACGGCAAGCTCGACCCGATCGTCGGCCGCGACGAGGAGATCCGCCGGATCCTCCACATCCTGTCCCGCCGGAAGAAGAATAACCCGATCCTGATCGGCGACGCCGGCGTCGGCAAGACGGCCATCGTCGAAGGCATCGCCTGGCGCATCGTCCAGAAGGACGTCCCGGAAAACCTGCTCACCAAGCAGATCTACGTCCTGGACCTCGCCGCCCTCGTGGCCGGCGCCAAGTTCAAGGGCGAATTCGAGGAACGCATCAAGGCCGTGATCGAGGAGGTCAAGAGCTCCAACGGGGAGATCATCCTCTTCATCGACGAGATCCACACCCTGAT
>CAYMLN010000394.1:0-3233 GCA_964391045.1 uncultured Saprospiraceae bacterium | reverse complement strand
ATCTCCCGGAAAAACTGCTCGCACGTTCGCCGTTCGGCTCGGCCAGCATCACCTTCTCGGGCCAGAACATGTGGTTCCGCGCGCTGGGCTTTCCCAAAGGCGCCAACTTCGATCCCGAGCTTTCCGGTACCGGCGTCGGCAATGCCCGCGGCTTTGAACTCATGAACGTACCCACCGGCAAGCAGTGGGGGGGCGCGATCCGCTTTACGTTCTAACTCCTAACCCGAAAATGTTGAAACAGATGAAAATGATCAATAAAAGCTGGGCTGCCCTGCTGGTCGTCGGGTTCCTTGGGGCCTGCAACCTGGATTTGCAGGATAACCCGAACGCGGTCACGCCGGACAATGCGAGCACGGAACTCCTGATGAACAACGTGTTCATCGAGTTCGGCCAGACCTTCAATGAGATGACATTCGCCACGCAGGAGTATGTGCGGCTCACCGCCATGGACGGATCCCCTTTCTATGACAACAACCTGGGTCCGGAGAGTTTCGACTTCCTGTGGAGCCAGGCGTATTCCACCTTACTGCCGGATATGGAAGTCGTCATCCGGAATGCCGAGGCTGCTGGCGTGACCACCTACAGCGGCGTGGCCAAGGTGATGAAAGCCTACCTGCTCTTCTCCCTGGTCGACCTGTTCGGCGACGTGCCATACACGACGGCCCTGCAGGGCACGGATCAATTGTCCCCGACGCTCGACAATGACGAGGACGTCTATGCAGAGGCGCTCGCCACGTTGGAGAGCGGCATTGCCGACCTGTCGGACCCGAAGGGTGCCGCGATCCAGAACGACCTCTATTACGGCGGCGACACGGAAAAATGGCTCAAGCTGGCCAATACCCTGAAGCTGCGGTACTACCTGATCACGCGTCACGTCACCCCGGGCGCCCTCGAGGCGATCAACGCATATGCGAACGACCTGTCGTCGGTCATCACGTCAAATGCCGATGACTTCCAGTTCCAGTATGGGATCAACCGGGAAAACCCGGATAGCCGTCATCCGTATTACACCGACGGGTACGAAAACGGCGGTCCGAGTTGGTACCAGTCCAACTACCGGATGTGGACCATGTTTGGCGAGAAGAACGTCGAGGATCCCCGCCTGCGCTATTACTACTACCGGCAGGACTGCGACGAGACGGACGAGGATGCCTTCACGCTCCAGTGCCAGGCGCAGCCGTATCCGTTCCACTGGCCGGCCGGCTGGCCGTATTGCACCGCGTCGGGCGATTATGGCGATCCCCTTCAGTTGTATGGCGGTTACTGGGGCCGCGACCAGGGCGACAATAGCGGTATTCCGCCGGATGACCTGAAGCGGACCGCCTTTGGCGTCTACCCCGGCGGCGGTAAGTTTGACAACGACAACTGCCGCGACGTGTCGCGCCTCGGTACGGATGGCCTCAAGGGCCGTGGCATCGAGCCGATCGTCCTTGCCTGCAACGTTCATTTCTATTTTGCGGAGGCCAAGTTGGTCAGCGGTGACGTGGGCGCGGCCCGCTCATTCCTCGAGTCCGGTATTCGTCTCTCCATCCAGAAAGTGCAGGATTTCGGCGCATCGGATGCCGGCGCGTCAGACCTCGTGCCTTCCCAAGGCGAAGTCAACGCCTATGTGGCCGAGGTGCTGTCCCTGTATGATGCGGCTGCCAGCACGGACGACAAGCTCGACGTCATCATGAAAGAAGCCTGGCTGGCCAACCAGGGCCAGGGCCTGGAAGCCTATAACGGCTACCGCCGTACGTGCAAGCCCTCGGGCATGCAGTTGTCCCTCGAAGTCAACCCCGGGCCGTTCCCGCGCACCCTCTGGTATCCCGCCAGCGTGGTTAACCGGAACGAGAACATCGACCAGAAGCCTAACCTGACCGGCAAGGTGTTCTGGGACGCTAACCCGAACGGGTGTGAACTCCAGTAATCGACCTCATGTTTCAATTAAATGAAAATCGAAATGAAGAAATTCGCATATAAACTTCTTTTCCTTGCCGGTGTCGCCCTCTTCGCGTCCGCCTGTGAAGAAAAGGAAAGGACCTTTCCCGAATACGACGACATCGAGCATGGGGCGTATCCCAGCCAGGTGGGCAACTTCGTCGGCCCCAATGGCAAGGACTTCAACTACAACGACCCGGCCAATGCCGAGTTTTCGTTCAGTGTCGAGTTCTATGACGACCAGAACGGCCAGACGGTCGACAGCTACTCCTGGACGGCCAATTATCTGCCCACCGGCAAGTCCGCGGTGATCGCTACGCGGACCCGCAGCGACTTCGGCGTGAATCCGGACAACGGGCGGCCCACGGCTGACTTCACGTTCAACCTCCAGGAGACGCTCGATGCCCTCGGCCTGACCATCGATGACGTCAGCGGCGGCGAAGCCATCAACTACTACGCAACGCTGACGACCAACAAGGGCCAGGTTTTCGACCGGGTCAATACGAATACCATCGTGCAGGGCCAGCCGGCCTTCCGCGCCCTGTTCCAGATCCAGTCCAACCTGATCTGTCCGTCCTCACTGGAAGGTACCTTCGACGCCACGTCCGTCGCCTGGTGCGGTGATACGTGGGAAGGCCAGGTCATCTGGGTCAACAAGGGCAACGGCGTCTACGATGTGAAGTCCGTGCTGGACGGCAATGAATTCTTCGACATGGCCATGGGGGCGTACTACGCCTGTTATGGAACGGACGCCGAGAGCGGCCTGCCCAACGGCACTGGCGGTACAGCAGGTACGCTGAAGCTGACGGACGCATGCGGCAAGATCGCCTACACCGGATTGAGCCAGTGGGGCGAAAACTATTGGATCAACAGCCTGGTCGTCAACGGCAGTTCGCTGACGATCGACTGGACCAACAGCTACGGCGAAGCTGCCGTCACAACGCTCGTCCGCACGGACGGCACGGAGTGGCCGGCGAACCTGCGTAAGTAGGCCTGGTCCAAACACATCTTTCGAAAGTCTCCCGGCCCTGCCGGGAGACTTTCTCTTTTTATGGCTTCCCGATAATGGACGCCTTGCGATCACATGGTAGTGGGGTGGGGGAATCGCGGGAAGGGTGGGCGGCGACGCACAATTAAGGACACAAGTGTCTTGATATTCAGTATGTTAAGAAATCCTTAAGTCCCGCTATGAGGGCCGCCGAATAATGTTCTGCACTGTGCAAGCAGCAATTCCATGAATAGCGGCGTTTAGCTGATGAATTCAAATAAAATATCGACAAGCGCCAATTTCATTTTTCTTGGGTGGGCGATTT
>CAYMLN010000393.1:0-3233 GCA_964391045.1 uncultured Saprospiraceae bacterium | reverse complement strand
ACCAGCGTCTCGTACTTGAGGTAGTCTTGCCAGAACGACTTCAACTCGGCGTCGTCCCGGGCCCAGCTCCGCTTTTCGCCGTCCGTCTCGATCGAGTCGGGCCGGGTAAAATCGAAGGGCTGGCCCAGGATCTCCGGGTACCACTTACGCGTCTTGCCGATGGCGTCGTCGATGAGGCGATAGGACAGTTCGAAGAACCGAAGGTCGCTGCGGATGATGTGGTCGTCGAGGCTGTCGCGATAATCGTCGAGCAGGTCGAGCTCGCCGATGGTGAGGAACCGCTTCATCCCGTCCAGCCGGTCGATATAGATGTCGAAGACGCGATGGGAGAATTCGTCATTGAGCTGCACTTCCTTGAAATGCTGCTTGTTGAGCAACTGCACGATAGCCTGCATGATCAGTTTCTCCCGGTCGGTATCCCCCTGGGGCTTGAACATGGTGACACCGGCATAGGCAAGCAGGCCCGTCAGGGCCGCGATAAACCAGATTCTCATGGTGTTTTTTTTCATTGAGAAGGGAACGAATTCCCGGCGAAACGGATTTGTCCGGCAAGATAACGGGTTGTGCCCGGCCGGGGCGCCAAATCTTATACCACCCGGGCCAAATAAACGACAAGGAAGGCCCATTTGTTTCCCGCGCAGGCCGGCCTGGAACCGCAGCAGGCCACTGCTTCTCCCGGAAAACCTACATTTGTTTCACACTAACCAAGCGCTTTCGCATGAGCCGATTCTCCCCGTTTGCCCTGATCCTGTCATTGGCATGGCCTTTCCTGTCCGCCGGCCAATTCACGCGCACAACGTACACCGACCCGCTGGCCGCGGTCCGCGTGATGGATGATGTTAACGACCCGTTTGCATTTACGGTCCGGTATGCGGAGGCCCCGCAGCCGGGGGGCGATGCGTACAAGCGATTCCTCCGGGCCAGGAAAGCCGAGGCGGTCAGGGCTACTCCGCTCAATCCGGCCGGCCGGCCGTCGGTCCGCGGCACACTGGAGAAGCCGGAGATCCTGGCCAGCTTTTCGGGCAACAACGTCATCACCGGGACGCCGCTGGACAACCATCTGGCCGTCGGCTCGGAAGAGCATGTCGTCTCCACGATCAACGTGCACATGCTGGTCGCGCGGAGTAACGGATTCTGGCTGGGGACATACAATCTTGACGAATTCTTCGCGCCCGTCGGGATCGACGACCGGTACTTCGATCCGCGGGTGATCTACGATCCGGAACAGGATCGGTTTATCCTGGTGCTGATCAACGGATTCGAATGTAGCAACAGCCAGATCGTGCTGGCCTTCAGCAAGACCAATAATCCGCGCGGCGCGTGGAACCTCTACGCGCTCGACGGATGCCTGGACGATGACGAGACGTTTGCCGACTACCCGATGATCTCGCTGACCGACGGCGAGCTGTTCCTCACGTACAACGAGGTCGACGCCGACTCCACCTGGCAGGCCGGCTTCATGGGCACGCAGATCCACCAGATCGACAAGATGTCCGGCTACGACGGGCTGCCGCTTGGCCGGACCGTCTGGCGCGACATCGAATACAACGGCCGGCTGCTGCGGAATATCTGTCCGATCCGCAACGCGGACGAGACCCTGGAAACGACCCAGTATTTCCTGTCGACGCGCAACTTCGACATCTCGAATGACACGGTCTTCCAGCTTCACCTGACGGGACGCTTCGATGATCCGAATGCGACGCTGGAGATCGTGCCGCGGCTGCTCAGCCAGCCGTACGGCGTGCCGCCGAATGCCTTGCAGGTGCGCGACTCCCTGCAGACCAACGACGCCCGCGTGCTCGACGCGTTCAAGCTGGGCGACGAGGTCCAATGGGTATCCAACACCATGGATTTCAACACGGGCCGGTCGGGCGTCTATCACGGCTTTGTCAACCTTGCGACTCCGGAGACCCCGGGCACGGGGTATATCATCGGCCATGCGACGGATTATCTCGGGTATCCCGGCATTGCCTGGACGGGCACCGCCCCCGATGAGCCCGACGCGATCATCGTCGTGAGTCATGCCTCGCCGACGCGCCATCCGGGCGGTTCCGCGTTCTATTCCAACGGTCTCGGCGAGTACAGCGACCTGGTGACCATCATCGAGGGCCAGAAGCCGGTCGACATGCTCACCGGGCCGCTCGAGCGCTGGGGCGACTATGCGGGCATCCAGCGGTTGTACCACGAGCCCGGCGCCGTCTGGGTGGCCTGCTCCTATGGTCGCTCCGCCGCCAACGTCAACGAGGCCTGGCTCGCCAAATTGAAGCGGCCCTGGCAAAACACGGCAACCTCTGATGCCGGCGACCACGCGATGGACGTTGTCGCGTACCCGAACCCGGCCGGCGACTATGTGCAACTCAAGGTGACAGGGAGACAAGGTGACAGGTTGCAGGCGACTTTACTTGACGCCCATGGTCGGCCGCTGCAGACGCTGAAGGATATGTCCCTGGCGTATGGCGGCGAGGCGACGATCACGTTCTCGACGCATGCGCTTTCCGCCGGCCAATACTTCGTCCAGATCCTGGTCGATGGCGTTCCGGTCGAGACGAAGGGTTTCGTGCGGCAGTGAGTTTTGCTTGCCCCTGAATCCCGGTTCGACAAGCTCACCACATTGCCTGAAGGGGACTTTTACATATTGTCTGACCTGGATTTCCGGTTTGGGAAGCTATCTCCGAGGATCTAGAGGTCCATCTGCCTGGACAAGGTGAATGATACGCTGTGGAAAGTTATTGACTGTGCAGGCTATGAACCGCATACGTCGACCATCCTTGGCTAATCTCACCGACGTCGATATGGTGCATGTAAAATGATGCCTCAAATCATCTGGCAAGTCATATTGAGTCCCGCACCACTTCACGAAAATCCACCAACGCGCTGCAAGGCCATGGATCAGCGATCCATCTCTTCGATGTGCTGTCGGACGCCCCGGGCGGGCTGAGGCGTTGCGCGCCCAACCACCTTCATTTCCTCGCTGAAGAATCTCAAGCGGATGACACCCTCCTAACAGCTCCTGTCGATCCCGTTGGAATCATCACTTGCGCTTAAACCCGATGGGCTCCCGCCGGACCATCCTGGGCTTCACCAATTCATCGATAATCCGGTAGATCTGGGCAATGTGCTCATTTTGCATGGTCTCGGCGTGCTGAAGGGCTTCGATCTTCTCGAGCAGGTCGGCATGATCGACAGCCCATTTCCGCATCTGCACGAATACCCGCATGATCGAAATATTCACC
>CAYMLN010000392.1:0-3235 GCA_964391045.1 uncultured Saprospiraceae bacterium | reverse complement strand
GTCGGTATGGCGTTCGAAAGAAATGCCGATCACGTCAAAGCCGGGATCGGGATGCTCGCGCAAGTACTGAAGCAAGAATTCCGTTTCATCCTTGCAGTTCGGGCACCAGGTACCCATGACCTGGATGATGCGCGGCCGTCCGGCGTAGGGGGGCGCATGTACGCTGACCGGATTGCCATCCGCATCAGGTCGGGTCAGGGTGAAGGGGCCTTGCTCTTTCATGCGCGTCAGCGCATAAGGATCAGCAAGCTCGCGTTCGGAGGTTATGGTCGTGCGTTCGCCCTCCCAATAGGTCTTATAGTGATTGCCCGACCGGTAAATGCCGGACAACCGGCCGTCGGCCATGTATTTGGCCTCGAACAAGTAGGCGTGGCTGCCGTCGAAAACGGAGAGGAACATGCGGTCACCGCTTACTGTTCCTTCGAGGAATCGATAATCGCCTGTCGTGCTGAGGAAGGTGCCGGTCAGCCGGTTGCCCTCCTGCTGGAATTCTCCGATCAGGGTGTCCGGCGTATCTGAATCGAGGCCAAAGCGGCAGAGCCAATGTCCCGTGAGGTCGGCAGCCGGTGGTTCGGGCAATTCGAAGAATCGATGGCGCTGGCCGTTGAGCGCCTTGAAGCGCACCCGATAATCGGTCCGGTTGCGGACGATCCAGTAGCCTTCGAGTGCGTCCTCTTCATACTCCGCGCGAATGTGCGCATCGTAGACAGGAAAGTCGATCCACACCGTATCCCGGCCGGTTCGCCGGTCGACGCCCATCCGGATGTCGCGCACGGGAATGCGCTCCTCGCCGTTGATGATCTCGATGTGAAAGCTGTCCGGCGCATCGTAGATCACCTCGAAATTGAACGGCAGCATCGCGTTCGATCGTTCCTCGGCAGCTTCCTCGCCCTCGGCCAGGATGAGCACGCCGCGCCAGATCCCCGGGGGCAGGCCGTTGAACGACGCGCCCAATTTTATGCAGCCGGTGAGCAGGGTAATGGCGAAGAAGAAAGTCAGGGCCAGGCGCATCGGTCAGGATTTCTCGCCGACAAACTGATGCTCCTTGTCCCGGAACAGCACGTTGAAGGTCGTCAGCGTGCCGTAGATCCGCGTGATGTATTGCTGCATGTCGATCTTTTCCTCCTCCGACAACTTTCCGTGGCTGTTGATCTTCTGCTCAAGGACGCGCAGGCGGTCACGCAGCATGACGATCTTGTGGAAGAATGTCTCGATGGGAAAATCCTTTGCCTTGAGGCTGGAATCCGCGGGCTGGAGTACCATCGTGCCGCCTTTCCAGCGGTCGCCGATCGGTGTGACCTCGCTGATGTCGCTCCAGGCCTTGAGGATCTTGATCAGGGATTTTTCGGCCTCGGTAAACGTGACCGCTTCCTCCGGCTCGACCCGGTCGATGACTTCCCATTGACTGTATTCCTTCCCGACGTGCTTGATGCCGTAGACCTGGAACGTGACCTCGTAGGCGGCCGGGTGCAGGCGAATGATGACGCCGTCGCCGTAGGCCGGATGCTTCACCCGCGAACCGATGCCGAGAAGCGCTTGTGTATCTGCCATGAATCGTGAATGATGATGTGCGTAGTCGTGATGCCGGCAAAAATAGGCATTTCGGCGCCTCGGGGGTGGCCGCCATTGGGGTGTTATGCCTGGTCTTCAGGATCCGGCGAGAAGCGGATCATGCGCCACCAGATGACCAGCCAAATGAGGATGCAGGGAATCACCTTGACCACGAAGGGCCTGAAAAATTCCCTGCGCCATGTCGCCGGGAAGATGTCGGACGGGCTGAGGGTGACGAGCAAGATGGCGAGGACGAGGAGCGCGATCGATCCGGTTGACGGCTTTTCCGAGACAAACCAGAGTGCAATGCCCGCCATGGCGATGACGAACGTCGGCGATTCGGCCATATGGTTGAAGATGACGACCCAGACAAGGATCGAGGCGATGGCCAGGCGTCGGAAGTCCGGCGAATCATACGCGCGCAGGCGAAGCCAGGGAAGCATGAGCAGGATGAGGCCTGAAAGGGTGATCCAGGTGCCGCCTGGTTCGAACCGGAACCACGCCTTGAGGAATCCCATGACGGAGAATCCGGTGTTGCCGGCATGGTCCGCGGCGAGCACGGAGCGCCAGGAAATATATTGATCAATGAGCTCCTGCGGGGTGAGCACAAGAAGCGGAGCCGCAAGCATGATTACCATCCAGGCGATCCCATAAAATGCCGATCGCCACTTTCCGGGGTAAAACAGGAAAAGGGGAAGCACCGCCAGGCCGAAGATCTTGATGAAGCCGGACGCCAGCACTGTGCCGGTAGCCGCGCCTCGCCGACCTTGCTCAAGGAAAATGTAAGTGAACAACATGAGGCCCGCCATCAGTCCGTTGGATTGTTCGGTTTGCAGGGACGTCAGCAATTCCGGTGCGGCGATCAGGGCGGCCAGCCATTGCTTTCGACGATCGAGGTAAGGGAGGTGAAGGAAAGCAAGGAGCAGCACGATCGCATTCAGTCCATTCCAGGCCATGATGCCGGCCAGGTCGGGCAGCCAGGCGATGGCGCCGAAGGCGAGCGCGAACGTCGGGGAATACTTGTAGAGATCCCAGTGCTCCTCCGGATAAAGCGAATACAGGTCCTTGCCTTCCACCACGTGCCGATGCGCGGCCTGGAAGATCTCGAAGTTGTTGTAGTGCCTGTAATACCGGCCGTTCTTCTCGTTGCGGCTCGGTTCAAGCGACCAGGATTGCAGGCTGGCAAAGATGACGAGGGCCAGGTAGACCACCCAAATGCCGGCTTTTGTAGACAGCCATTCGGTGAACATCGTGGAACGGCGCATCATCATGCCGGCTTCCGTGCGCGCAGCATTTCCCGCTTGCCCAGCGGACCGGGGAGGCGCTCCACGGCATAGCCGGCGTGTTGCATGCGCCGACGGGCCTCGCCCTGTGCACAATACGTGACAAGTATACCGCCTGGAGCGGTCAGGTCGAATAGATACTGGAAAACGTCCTGTGACCAGCATTCAGGTTGGGCCGCCGGGGCGAACGCATCGAAGAAAATACAATCGAACCGGGATTCAGGCGGGATGTCGCCGAGCGTAGCCAAACGCGTGAAGGAGATTTCGCCTTCCTGGAAGACACTTTCCCGATGCATCCGGAAAAACAACTCCTGGAGGTCCGGTCGTGCGATATACGCCGGATAGTCAAGCGGATGCAGCAGATGCCCGGGCACCGGAACCGTGTCGATCCCGGTGTAGGC
>CAYMLN010000391.1:0-3239 GCA_964391045.1 uncultured Saprospiraceae bacterium | reverse complement strand
GAGAAAAAATGGACGCCTCCCGCAGATCGCGCTGATCTTCGCTGATAGCCATGCGCTAGAATTTGTTCGCCAACATAATTTGGCGTAAACCAGGGCCGCCAAGACTAAGTACTTTCTCGCTTTTCATTCTTCAATCTTCACTTTTCATTCTTCATTCTTCACTTTTCATTTTTCACTTTTAGCTTTTAGCTTTTAGCTTTTAGCTTTTCACTGTTCATTGACATGCGCCCTGTAATGATCCACCCGCTCCCCGCTGGTCGTGACATACCCGCCCATGGCATCGGCCGTGAGGCAGCTGTGCACGGGAAGCCAGAGCGTCATGTCTCCCGGCCTGGCCAGCTGAAACGTATCCGCCGTGCATTGAACGATGCCGTGTTCCTGGGAAAGGCCGGTTAGGAAAGGTGCGTGCTCCAACGAATCCGTGGACCAACCGTCCTGGGTGGGCATGACCATGCGACCAAAGCACTTGCGTCCATCGGCTAACTGGAGGTGATCCTTTGAAAAATGAATGGCCCCGCCATGCAGTACCCATTGATGACGATCGGGATGCACGGCGATCACGGGACACGCCATCGCGACCGCGATGTCATCCGCCTGGCAGGCGCCGATCCCAAGTTGCATCAGGTCATAAAAAATGAAATTGCCGGGCCGCAATTCGTCCACCTGGCCGAAGTCCCACAGCATCCCGGCAGCCGGCGTATCGCCCAGTGAAATCTCGAGGTGCGGCCAGGCCGCCATATACCGGCTGCGCAGTCCGGACAGGATGGACAACGACTCCCGGTGGATGGCCTCTACCTCCCGGAAAGCCCGGGCGCCATAGGAATGACCGGCATGGGCCAGGAACCCCCTGGAGGTCAAGGATGGATAGTGCGCGATCCGGTCCACGAGTTGATCGATCAGCCCGATATCCCGGGGATCCAATCCTGTCCGGCGCGTTCCCACATCGATCTTCAGCCATATGGACACAGGATCCGCCATTCCGGAACCCAGGATGTCCACGGTATTCGCGTCCATGATCATCAGGCCAAGCTGCGCATGACGCGAAAGGTCCGCGAGCGTCGCGATCTCCCGGACGTTGACCGGCATGGCGATCGTGATATCCGTCCAGCCGTCCTCGAGGAAATAACGCGCCATGCCGGTGTTGGTCACCGCGATCCGGTCGATCCCCGCTTCGCGAAACCATCGACCGATAGCCCTGGACTGATGGGTCTTGAAATGCGGCCGCAGACGAACGTCGGCCTTGCGGCACTTGGCGAGGAGGTGATCCAGATTGGCCTTCGCCCTGGCTTCATCCAGGATGAGTTCGGGTCTTGCGAGCATGTCGAGGTACATGCGTTGAAAGTTACGGCAAGGACGCCGTCCCCGGAAAACCGATGACCCGTATCATCCGGGCGGAATGACGGCATGGTCGGATTCGTACCTTTATTGCGATGAACGAGCAAACAAAGCCTGACAAGCGCGCCGGCCGCGGCCGGGACACGCTTTTCCGCGTGACGGTGCGGCACCAGACGGACCTGATCCAGATCGCGGACAACAAGGCCAACATGATCATCACGGTCAACGCGCTCGTCATCTCGTCGGTGATCGCGGCGATCGGCTATGGCGTGGCCGCCGGCCGACTACTGGAATACGGCCCGCTGCTTATCCTTCCTATCGCCCTCGTCCTGGTGGCGTGCCTCAGTTCGCTGGTCGTAGCGATCCTCGCCGCGCGTCCCCGCCTCATTCGTTCGGCACCCGGCACCGCAGTGGCGCCGGGGAAGGCCAGCCTTTTCTTCTTTGAAGAGATCGCCCGGCACAGCCAGGCCGACTATGTCGCCAAGATCAAGGGCATGATCGGAAACGAGGAGGAAATCTATGACAACCTGGCCATCGACATCTACAACCAGGGACGCGTGCTGAAACGGAAATACCGCCTGCTGGTCCGGGCCTACCAGATCCTGATGTTCGGGTTCATCTTCACGGTAGGCGCCTTTCTCCTCTTCCTCGTCGCCCAGTTGTTCTGAAGCAAGGACGGTTCCACCTCCGGGCTGCTGACGCCTGGAAAACAAGCTTACCCGCGCTTGCGCCGGGCATTGCCGATCACCACCTTCGGGTTGTCCATCTCCCGCGCCAGGTCGCGAATGGTCTTGGACTGGAACATGGTCTGCAACTGCGGGCGGATCCGCGCATAATCATGATGCAGCGGACAGGGGTTCTTCTCGGAGCAACCCCTGAGCCCGAGGATGCAACCCGAGACCACGTCGTCGGCCTCAAGCAGCTGAAGCACATGCCAGACGCTCTTCTGCTTGGCCGCTTCGGTCAGGTAGAAGCCGCCGGTCGGGCCGGTATGGGAAGAAATGAGGACGTTGTCCCGGGTCAACGACTGCAGCACCTTGGCCGTAAAGGACTTCGGGGAGTCGATCGCCTCGGACAACTCCGAAATATTGACTTTGCGCTCCTCGTCGCTGTTGACCGCCAGGTAAACGACCGCCCGCAAGGCATACTCAATGGTCTTGGAAAACATCCGGGAACCTGTTGAAAAATGTGATGCCCGCGGATCGGCCTTGCACGGGTCAGGAGCCACCCGACAGGCCAAATCCCTTGGCGGCGCGAATGTCGCGATTTTCCGGCGATCCCCGCAGGACTCCGGTCATGCGCGCGCCTGACCATCGTCATTGGCCGACCCCGCCGATCCGGGTACTTTCGCCGCCGGTCCTCTTCCCTGCACCGGCCAATAAGGATACTTTTGTCCCTGATACACGATCCATGAAAACACTGACCGAACCATTCAAGATCAAGATGGTCGAACCGCTCAAGGTGACGACCGCCGCTTATCGCCTCGAAGCGCTCAAGGCTGCGGGTTATAACACGTTCCAGCTCCACTCGTCCGATGTGTTCATCGACCTGCTCACGGACAGCGGCACGGGCGCCATGAGCGAGGACCAGTGGGCCGGCGTCATGCTCGGCGACGAAAGCTATGCCGGTTCGAGCAGCTGGGAAGCCCTGGACAAGGAGGTCCATGCCCTCACGGGGATGCCGCATGTATTCCCGACCCACCAGGGCCGGGCGGCCGAACGAATCCTCTACGGCCTGCTGGGCGGTCCGGGAAAGGTCTTTGTCAGCAACACGCATTTCGACTCGACGCGCGCCAACATCGAGTTTACCGGCGCGACGGCGATCGACCTGCTGCCGGAAGAAGCCAAGGATCCGGCGCGGGAGATGCCCTTCCGTACGTCCGGACACACAATGTTCGGGAGTCC
>CAYMLN010000390.1:0-3241 GCA_964391045.1 uncultured Saprospiraceae bacterium | reverse complement strand
AAGTTTACCGTGTATGGGAAGAAATCGCTGAAGCAGGTCCTGCGGATGGAAATCTATGACCGGTGGGGCAACAACGTCTTCATCAAGGAGAACTTCGATCCGAATGATCCCCGACAGGGTTGGGATGGGACCTTCCGCGGTGAACCCCTGAATCCCGGTGTCTATGTTTTCCGGGTAGAGGTGGAGTTTACCGACGGCTTCATCGGCAACTACGGCGGGGATGTGACGATTCTCCGGTAAACGCTGGCGATCCGGCGGCCTGTCCCTTGTCCCGGCAAGGGAAGGAGCTTGTCCCGGTGGAACAAAGACCTCAAGGCGGGGCGGACGCGCAAGCGACGCCCCGCCTCGCATTTCAGGCGATGCCTTCCGGGGTGGTTCCCATGGTTATGGGAGATGCCCGCCCCGCCTGCCTTGAGGGTCAGTGGCGCGACCATTCCAAGACCCTCATTTTCAACGGGTTCTACACTTAAATTATTTTTATAGGTAACACATGTAATGTGTTGCAAATCAGCTATTCAGGCTCAAACACATGAGTTTAACATTTATATAAAAAATCTATCTATGTGGATTTTTTAAATACATTTGCAAGAATCTCAACCCCTGAGGTCCATTACCAACTTGAGATTGTATTCCTATGAATGCACTATACACTTGTAGCAGAGCACTATTCCTTCCCGCGTTGATCATCCTTTGCGCATTGCAGGCCAGGGCGGAAGGCACGAAACAACTCAGTCCCACCGCGGCTGACGAAGCGATGCTCCATACGGCGGCCACGACGTTCGGCAACTTCGCCGCATTCGATGGCCCCGCCGTCTCGAGGCTCAACGTGCGCATCGACGACTTTACGAGCGAAGTCCTCTATATCGGGCTCTCGGCGGAGGCGGACGACAACGGCATCCTGCCGACCACCCCGTCAACCGCGGGCGCCTACCAGTTCCGCATCGTCGCGCCCAACGGAACAGTTGTCCACGGTCCCTTCACGATCAATGTGGGCAATTCGAACTGTCCGAACTGGACCCTTGCATCGACCGGCCCCGGTGTCCTCTTCCCGGGTGGGTACAGTACCGCGGCCGCCTATGCGACCTTCAATCCCGCAACCGCACCCGGTGCCATGCAAAACGGGGACTACCGGATCGAGTTCATGGACGTGCCGCCAAGCCTGGTCAATGTTAAATGGTTCGACTTCACCGTCGCCAAGAACGGGGCGGAAGAACAGGGGCGACTCTGGTCGTACAACTGGGTCCTCCGCACCCCACAGATCGCGGTCGTACCGCCCGAATGCGGTTGGGACAGGCCGTTTGACGGCGCGTTCTATACGTACACCGATGAAGGTTTCGTTTCCCGCGTCGACTTCCAGGGTTCCGGCTTCCAGGGACTGACATTCATCGTCGCCTTCGGCGACAGCGGGCCCGGCAACACGGGCAACGTAGAGGAGGACAGGAAATCGCTGAACTCCGGCACAGCAGCGCAGATCGGCCAGGCGGCGGACCACAGGGTCTTCGTCAACGAGCCTGACCCCGACATCTTCACCACGCCATCCGATCTTTGCGGCATCGTAACGTATAATGGCCTGTCCTGTGACGTCAACGGGTATTGCCTGGAGGTGACCATCACCAAGCCCGGCCTCGTCGAGATCCTGCTGGATTTCTTTGGCGCCAATGGGCAGTTCGATGCCGGCACGACGGACGTCCTGCTCGCGGAATACTTCGAATCGGATACGACCGTGTGCCTGTATTGGGACGGCCTTAAGGGCGACGGCACCCCGTTGACCTTCGCCGAGCCGGTCCCGGCCATCTTCCGGTATTCGCAAGGGATCCAGCACTATTCCGCGTATGACGTGGAACTGCTCTATGACGGCTTTTGCACCCAGACCATTCGCCCTGTCTGCGCGGGGATGTCCGGCCTGCTGTATTGGGACGACAGCAACATCATCGACAATCCGGCGACGCCGTTCAACGATGAGAGCGACCCGGGCACGGGCCAGCCGCTCGTCCAGCTCAACGGTTGCACATGCCAAAGCATGGGCTGCCGCACGTGGGATAACTATCAACTCGGCGCCAACCCTGCCACGTGCGACGGGGAAGCAGTGGGCTACGGCAACGAGCGCATCCTCAATACCTGGTGGTATGCGACGTCAACGATGCTCGGGCCGATCAACCTGCCTGTCCTCCGGGCCATGGCCAGCGGAGACACCCAGGTCTGTCCCGGCGAGTCGTCCAACTTCACGGTGACCACCAACCCGCCCCCTGGCACCTACACGTATGCCTGGTCTGGCCCCGGCGGGTTCATGGGCGGCAACGCCTCAACGGGACCGATTTCCGTCGCGGGCACCTACACGGTGACCGTGACCGACACCGGTAATGATTGTTCCGCCACGGCATCCATCGCCCTTGAAGTATCCCCCGCGATCAACACATCAATCACGTATACATGCGGCGGCAACAATAGTCCAAATGCCAATGTCGACCTCACGGTCTCCGGCGGCGTGCCTCCGTATACGTATCTGTGGAGCAACGGCGCCATGTCACAGGATCTCACGAATGTTCCGCCCGGCACATATACGGTGACTGTTACGGATGCGAATGGGTGTACGGCGGTGGATGAGATCGAAGTCCTGCCTTGCTGCGACCTGGACGTGACTTGCCCGTCTCCCACCGGGGGAGTTTTTGCGTGCATTTCAGCGATTCCCGCGCCAAACAACAATCTCATCATCGTCAATGACTATTGCGTGAGCTTTACGATCACGTCAAGCGATATCAACAACGGCGCGACTGGCTGTGGCCTGGATACCCTGATCGTCACCCGCACCTATACGATCACCGATGGCCTGATGAACTCGGCCACCTGTGTCCAGATATTCAAAGTCGTGGACGATGTCCAACCGGTCCTGACCTGCCCGGCCAACATCACGATCCAGTGCACGGTGCCGCCCATTCCCGCCAATACGGGCGGAAACGCGACGGCCACGGACAACTGCGATGCCACGCCGGCAATATCCTACACGGATGCCACGGTGGCTGGCGACCGACGATTGCGGCAATACCGGCACATGTGTTCAAATCATTGTGGTCGATGACAGCGTCGCCCCGGCGATCACCTGTCCGGCCAATATCACGATCCAGTGCACGGCCAGCACGAACCCTGCCGTCAATACGGCGCTCGGTACGGCCAGTGCCACGGACAATTGCGATGGTACGCCGACGGTGACCTTTTCAGATGCTACGGTCGCCGGCGCCTGTCC
>CAYMLN010000389.1:1485-3244 GCA_964391045.1 uncultured Saprospiraceae bacterium | reverse complement strand
CGACGGTGGCGGCGAGGCCCAGGCCGACGGCCATGCCGAGCGCGAGGACGTACAGGTGCGTGCGTTTCATCATCATACGGGCTGCTTGACGTGCAAAAGTAGAGGCATATCGAAATAAACGGCGAAACGGGGGGGAATAGTTTTCCCCTCCGCCCGGCCGGTCGGCGGTTTCGGCTACCTTCGGCAGGAAAATCACGTCCATGCGCCTCAAGTTCAACTCGCCGGTCATCCTGGGCTTTTCGCTGCTTTGCGTGGCGGTGTACGGGGCCGACAAACTCATGGCCGGGCACCTGATGCCCTATTTCGCCCTCGGGCACGTCAGCCTGGCCCAGCCCGTTTCGCTCATCACGTTGTTCACCCACGTCCTGGGCCATGCCAGCCTCGAGCACCTCCTGGGCAACCTGACCTTCATCCTGTTGCTCGGCCCGATCATCGAGGAGAAATACGGCGACGTCAACCTGCTCGTCATGATCGTCATCACCGCCCTTGTCACGGGCCTGCTCAATCTATTCCTCTTCCAGACCGGCCTGCTTGGCGCCAGCGGCGTGGTGTTCATGCTCATCCTGCTGGTGAGTTTCACCAACACCCGGAGCGGGGAGATCCCCGTGACCTTTATCCTCGTGGCGCTGCTCTTCATCGGCAAGGAGATCATGCAGAGCCTGCAGAGCGACCAGATCTCGCAGTTTGCCCACATCATCGGCGGCATCTGCGGCAGCATCTTCG
The DNA here is from genome assembly GCA_964391045.1 of uncultured Saprospiraceae bacterium. Lineage (GTDB taxonomy): Bacteria > Bacteroidota > Bacteroidia > Chitinophagales > Saprospiraceae > Opimibacter. The sequence goes on along the minus strand of CAYMLN010000389.1, from coordinate 2,521 downwards.
GCTTTACCCACCAGCCGGGCCGGCGGTGAACCGGCAGGCGCCTGACGTTGTTCGTCGATAACCGAAAGCCCTCCGCCGAAGATGCCCCGACAGCCATCGTCCGCCCCGGCCGCCGGGTCTATTTTTAATGCGTCAAGACCGAAACGAAACCTATGCTTTCCCGATATGAAAATGATGCTCTTTCTTGGACTGGTCGCCATCGCCATGACCACGGGGTGTAAGCCCGGACCGGCCGCGCCGGCCACCTGGACCTACCCGGAAACGGCGAAGGGCGACGCGGTCGACACCTTCTTCGGCACCCCTGTGCCCGATCCGTATCGATGGCTGGAGAATGACACCTCCGCGCAGACGGCCGCCTGGGTCGAGGCGCAAAACAAGGTCACGTTCGGCTTCCTCGACAAGATCGAGTGGCGCGGCCAGCTCAAGGCCCGGCTCGAGTCCCTCGTCAATTACGAACGCGTGTCCGCGCCGTTCTTCGAAGGGCCGTTCGCCTACTTCTACAAGAACACAGGATTGCAGAATCACAGCGTTCTATACCGCCGGCCCAAAGACCAGCCCGATGCGGAACCTGAAGTCTTCCTCGATCCGAACACGTTCTCGGCCGACGGGACGATCGGGCTCAGCGGCATTTCCTTCTCGAAGGACGGCTCGCTCAGCGCGCACCAGGTCACCGAGGGCGGCTCGGACTGGCGCAAGGTCATCGTCATGGATGCCATGAAGAAGACCGTGCTGGAGGATACGCTGGTCAATGTCAAGTTCAGCGGCATTTCCTGGTATAAGAACGAGGGCTTTTACTACAGCAGCTACGACAAGCCGAAGGACGGCAGCGAACTGTCCGCCATGACGCAGTTGCACAAGCTGTATTATCACAAGCTCGGGACGCCCCAGGCACAGGATGTCCTCGTCTTCGGCGGGGACAAGCAGCCCAACCGCTACATCGGTGGCTTTGTCACCGAGGATGAGCGCTACCTCGTGGTGTCGTCCGCGCAGAACACGAGCGGCAGCGGCCAGGTCGACCCCAACAGCCTGGAGCTGG
>CAYMLN010000389.1:0-1475 GCA_964391045.1 uncultured Saprospiraceae bacterium | reverse complement strand
GCGCAGAACACGAGCGGCAACCAGTTGTACGTAAAGGATCTCGCCGCGGCGCAAAGCCCCTTTGTGCAACTCGCCGACGATTACTTCAAGGAGGTCAACTATGTGGAGAATGAAGGCTCGCGTTTCCTCCTCTCGACCAACATCGGCGCGCCCAACAATCGCGTCGTCGCCGTCGACCTCGCGAAACCGCAACAATCGAATTGGGTCGATGTCATCCCGGAGACGAAGAACGTGCTGAGCGCGGGTTCCGGCGGCGGCAAGTTGTTTGCTCAATACCTCATCGATGCCAAGACGGCCGTGATGCAATACGACCTCAACGGAAAACTGGAGTGGGAGGTGAAACTGCCCGGCATCGGGACAGCCTCGGGTTTCGGGGCCAAGCGCGAGGACAAGGAACTCTACTATTCGTTCACCTCCTTCACGGATCCGTCGTCCGTCTACAAGTATGACATCGCCACCGGAGCGTCAGTCCTTCACGTCCAGCCCAAGGTCGATTTCGATCCGCAGGCGTATGAGACCAAGCAGGTGTTCTACGAGAGCAAGGACGGCACGAAGGTGCCCATGTTCATCGTCCACAAGAAGGGCCTTGCCCTGGACGGGAAGAACCCGACCTGGCTGTATGCCTACGGCGGCTTCAACATCAGCCTGACCCCGGCGTTCAGCGCCATGCGTCTCGCCTGGCTTGAGCAGGGCGGCGTCTTCGCCCAGCCCAACCTCCGCGGGGGCGGGGAGTACGGCGAGACGTGGCACGAGGCCGGCACGAAAATGAAGAAGCAGAACGTCTTCGACGACTTCATCGCCGCCGCCGAGTATCTCATCGCCAACAAATACACATCATCGGACTTCCTCGCGATCAACGGCGGGTCCAATGGCGGCCTGCTCGTCGGCGCGACCATGGCACAGCGGCCCGACCTGATGAAGGTGGCCTTTCCCGCCGTGGGCGTGATGGACATGCTGCGCTATCACAAGTTTACCGCCGGCGCAGGCTGGGCGGCCGACTATGGCACGGCGGATGAGTCCAAGGAGATGTTCGATTATCTCCTCGCGTACAGTCCCGTGCATGCCCTGAAGGAAGGGACGGCGTATCCGGCCACGCTGGTCACGACGGCCGACCATGACGACCGCGTCGTACCGGCGCATTCGTTCAAGTTTGCGGCACGCCTCCAGGCCTGCCAGGCGGGTCCGGCACCGGTGATGATCCGCATCGAGACGAAGTCCGGGCACGGCAGCGTGTCGACCAAGCAGCAGATCGAACTGCAGACGGATGTCTTTGCCTTTGCCTGGGCGAACATGGGCGTTACGCCCGACTTTTCCGGCAAGATCAAGGATTAACCGGTATCCCGTTAGAGATCGGAAGGGCTGTTCCGCCAGGAACAGCCCTTTTTTTATCCGGGCCCGCGCTCCTTCGGAAAGGTGGCATCGAGAACCGTAGACGTTCGCGATGGGGTATTTGGGAACTTTATTATCTTGGACAA
>CAYMLN010000388.1:452-3249 GCA_964391045.1 uncultured Saprospiraceae bacterium | reverse complement strand
CACCCTAAACCCTAACCTCTACCCCCTAAACCCAAACATCACAAGTCACTTCAACGCCTTCCCCTTCACCACCCTAAACCCCGCATCCGTCATTACCGCCGCATACGGCGCCTCCTTGTCCTCGGGCTCGACCGACGCGCAGCCCACGTCGCCGTTCTTGCTGAAGGCGACCATCTTGACGTTGAAGTGGCAATTTTTCTTCCCGCCGTTGACGTAGAAGAGCCGCTCGATCACAGCCTCGCAGGCCGCCTGGGCCGACATCCCCGCGCGCATCTTCTCCACGAGGAGGAACGATCCGCAAGTGCGCAGCAACTCCTCGCCGCGGCCCGTGGCGCCGGCCGCGCCAACCTCGTTGTCGACATACAGCCCCGCCCCGATGATCGGCGAGTCGCCGATCCGGCCGTGGATCTTGCCGAAGAGGCCGCTGGTGGTCGTAATGCCCGCAACCTCGCCATTCGCGCCCATGCCGAGGACGTTGATCGTCCCGGTGGTCCGCCGCTTGCGTTCATAGTTGCCGTCGGCCGGCGGGAGCCAGTCGTCATGCTCACTCAGGTTCTCTTTCCAGCGCAGCCAGGCGATGCGCGATTCTTCCGTGAGCAGGTTCTCCTCGGGAAATCCGTGCGCCTTCGCGAACGCCAATGCGCCGGGGCCAACGATGAGATGATGGTCCGTGCGCTCCATGACGAGCCGCGCGACCGAACAGGCCAGCTTGATGTTTTCAAGTCCCGCCACGCTGCCACATTTATACGTAGGACCGTACATGACAGACGCATCGAGGGATACAACGCCGCGCTCGTCAGGCAGGCCGCCATAGCCGACGGACTGGTCCGAAGGATCGAGCTCGCAGACGTTTGACCCGACCTCGATGGCGTCGAGGATGTTGCCGGTTTTCTTCCATGTCTCCCATGCCGGATCGAGGACCTTGCGGCCCCAGTCCTCGGCGCGGCTGCACATGATCAGGGGCCCGGCAGCGGGAAGGGCACGGGCGGATGCGGCGGCAAGCAGGCGTTTTTCAAACGCGGCGCCGGTGATGCCAAGGACGCCGAGGGCACGCAGGAAGTCTCTTCGTTGGAACATGGTGGTGGGAGTATCGACTGATGAAGATTATTTTAAAATAGGAAAGCAGTGTCAAACGGGATGCGGGCCGGACCCCGGGGTTCCGTGAAACGGGTCGATCAGGATGATCGATCGTTTCGGACACAGGGGCTTTTCATTGTGGCTTCGGAGAAGCCGGCAAGAAAAGTGGGGCGGGCGCGGGTCACGGATGCACATGGATCTGGTTGGTTAACTCTTCGGCGCCATGCCGGGCTGGAAGAGCTTGAAGCCGGTTTCTTCTTTCTCGCGGTCGACCATGGCCTTGACGTCGCGGAGCAGCTGCCGCGCATCGAAGACGATGCCGTCCTTGACAGTGTATTTCACGCCGCCCACGCGGACGACGTCGTTGTTCGCGTCGAGCTTGATCGCCCCGGTGCCATACAGGCACTGCAGGTTCTCGAGCGGATTCGCGTCGATGATGACGAGGTCGGCGAGCTTGCCGGGCTCGACGCTCCCGATCTCCTTGTCCAGGCCCAGCGCCTGTGCCCCATAGAGTGTGGCCGACCGGATGACCTCCAGCGGATGAAAGCCCGCTTCGCGCAATAACTCAAGTTCACGGATATACGCGAAGCCGTAGAGCTGGAAGATGAACCCGGAATCCGAGCCGGTCGTGACGCGACCGCCACGGTTCTTGTATTCGTTGACGAAGGTCATCCAGAGCTGGTAGTTCCGCCGCCAGTCGACTTCCTGCTCGGTGCCCCAGTAATGCCAGTAGGACCCGTGCGAGATGCGGCTGGGCTGGAAGAACATCCACAGCTTCGGCATGGTGTAGTCTTCGTGCCACTCGAGCCGGCGCGCCCGGTGCAGGTCGCGGCTGGCTTCGTAAATGTTGAATGTCGGATCGATGGTGAAGTCAAGTTTCAGCAGCGAGTCCATGACCTTGTTCCAATGGGCGGAGTAGGGGGCCGCAGCCTGCTTCCAGAGCCGTCCCGCCTCTTCGAAGCGGTTTTGCTCGTTCATGTAGTTGTAATCGGCCGGATAGTCCTGGATGGTCTTGTTTTCGAAGAGGGCCTCGGGCAGCCCGTACCAGTGTTCCATCGAGGTGAGCCCGGCGGCGGCGCTGTTCACGACGTTCCACCGCGCTACGGCGAGCTGCGCGTGGTGACAAGCTGAACGCAAGCCGAGTTTCTTGTTTTCGTCGAGTGCGGCAGCCATGACCTCGGGCGGCGCGCCGAAGAACTTGATGCCGTCCGCGCCGTTCTTCGCGTTTTGCTGCACCCAGGTGCGCGCCTCATCGGCCGTCTTGATGTTGTCCTCCCAGCCGGCGCCGAATACGGTATACGCCATGATGCGCGGGGCGGTGATCTTGTTCTCCGCACTGCGCTTCTTTTCTTCCAGCGTCCAGGACAGTCCGTTGCCCGAGGCCGGTTCGCGGATGGTCGTGATGCCGTGCGCCATCCAGAGCTTGTACACGTACTCCGCGTCGGCGCCTTGTGCGCGCCCGCCGATGTGCCCGTGCATGTCGACAAAGCCGGGAAGCACATAATGGCCCGTGATGTCGATCTCACGACCGCCGGGCTTTAGCTTCGGCCGGTCGTCGGGGTCGGGCGTTACGCCGGGGTAACCGACATCCGCGATGTCGGCGATGCGGTTGCCCTCGATGACGATGTCGACCGGGCCGTAGGGCGGCGCGCCCGTGCCGTCGATCAGCGTGGCGCCGCGGAGGATGAGTTGTGTGAAGGGACCCTCGCCCTCGGCGCGG